>CADAHK010000060.1 GCA_902787725.1 uncultured Eubacteriales bacterium
GCGACATCACGAAATGGTGCTGCAAAGTATTATCCGGGTCAGACCATCAACACAGGAGATCTTGAGCTTGACAGCCATAACGTGGCAACACTTTATGCTGCTTGGGGAAACATTTCCGAAGACGATCTTACTATCAAACAGCTTACTGCGAACGGTGATACGCTCTCATACGATGGCCAGTATCATACAATAGAAGGTGTTCAAGAAGGCACATCTACGAAGCATCCGGGCTATGTCAAAGTCGGAACGCATCAACCTTGGGTTGGCGCAGCCCGTGATGTGTATGCCAGGGTGGTTAATATTACAGTCACGGGAAAAGATGCAGGTCATTATTCCACACCTGTTGCAGCACAATTATTTATAGAAGGCAGAACTGGCACTCTGGAGGCTACATCAGATTATATTGAAGTAACTAACACTATACTCTGGATAAATCCTGCTGAAGTCATCATAAATACTTTTAGTGATGAACAACCATATGACGGCACAGAACTCACCGCTGGCGGCGAAGCTTCTTTCGTTGAAAACGCTAATTCTGAACATCCAGAAAAAAAGACTTCACCTATAACAAACAAAGGCGGGGCAGTAACCCTTATTCATAATGAAACTTTGAACATAAGAACGACTGGTTCACAAACCGAAGTTGGTACAAGTGATAATACCTATGAGTACGATTGGGGCAAACCAGACAGCTGGGGAAGCTCTGCTTCAACAGCAAAGAAGCACAATTATAAAATCGCGAATGGCACGATTGGAACTCTGACCGTATACCTTGGTGTAAGCTTCAAGGAAAATGCCGATGGTGATACTGTAAACAACATGCCTGAAGGGCTCAAAATAACAGATCCTGAAAATGCATATATACCAAATGACAGACCTGTCAGAGAAAAACACGACTTCCTTGGCTGGGCAAAAGAATCAGCCGCAACTGAAGCTGATTATCAGCCTGGCGACAAATTAACCAGTGATGACATCGGAGACGGTCTTGTGTTATATGCAATCTGGAAGGCAAAAGATGAACCAACACCAACACCAACTCCAACACCTTCCGGTGATGATACACCAGGTGAAGCCGGCAACGGCGGCGGAGGCAATGACGGTGACGGTGCAGCAGCGGCAGCTAATATCGCAGCGGCAGTTGACGATCTCAATGCTGAAATTGACGACAACGCTACTCCTGAAGCTGCTACCATCAATGACAACGCTGCGCCTAAGTCCGCACCTACAAGTCATTGGGCACTGCTGAACCTGATTGCAGCTATCCTGACAATCATCGGTTCACTTATCGCGGCGTTCCGCAAGAACAGTGCAACGACTGCAGTTAAGGGCGTTGGACTTGCAGCTGCTGCCGCGGGCGTGATTGTGTTCCTCGTGACGCAGAATCTCGGTGCAGCAATGCAGATCGCTGACGGCTGGACGATCCTCATGGCGGCCCTGTTTGGTTTACAGTGTGTCACCACAGGTATCACCGCGAAGACTCCGGCAGTTGATGACTAACATTCACAAAACTTAACAGTTTGAAGACAGGAGATCCGAAACGGGTCTCCTGTTTTATTCTCACGTTCTGTTCTCACATTCTGTTTTTTAGCGTCCAAAAGTGTTATACTGATTGCAGCGCAGGCACCTGAGAAGCTGTGCCAAAAGCAATCATAAATTTAGGAGGAAAACTCACAATGTCATACATCAAACACGGCTACCCGAAGCTGGTAGTTGACCTGGGCAAGCTCAGGCACAACATAGACTACGTCAAGGACCTCTGCGCCAAAGAGGGCGTCGAAATCGCAGGCGTAATTAAAGGCTGCACCGGCCTCGTGCCGTGCGCCAGAGAGTATGAAAAGGCAGGCGTAAAGTACATCGCTTCTTCCAGACTTGAACAGCTGGCCGCGCTCAAGGAAGAGGGCTTCAAGACTCCACTTCTCATGGTCAGAATCCCGATGCTCAGTGAAGCAAAAGACGTCGTTATGTACTGCGACTACAGTCTCAACAGCGAGATGGTTGTCCTGGAAGAACTGAACAAGCAGGCCGGCCTTCAGGGCAAAATCCACAATGTCATTCTCATGGCAGACTGCGGAGATCTTCGCGAAGGCTGGTGGGACAAGGACGAGATGGTCGAAGCTGCAGCCAGAGTTGAAAATGAACTCAATAATCTGCACCTCGCCGGAGTGGGATTCAATGTCGGCTGCTACGGTTCCATAGTTGCGACCCCTGAAAAGATTGGTGAGCTTATAGAAGTCGCTGACGCAATTGAAGCGAAAATCGGCCGAAAGCTGGAAGTTCTCTCGGGCGGCGCTACCAGCTCCTTCATGAGAGTCCTCGACGGCAATCTGCCGCAGCGCGTGGACATGCTCCGCATCGGCGAAGCTATTCTGCTCGCCTACGATCTGCCGGTACTCTACGGTTACGACCTGAGCGAGATGCACCAGGATATATTCACACTGCAGGCAGAAGTCATCGAGGTCAAAGACAAGCCGTCCCACCCTGTCGGTGAGAGAGGCTTTGACGCCTTTGGACATCAGATAGAATACGTGGACCGCGGAATAAGACGCCGCGCCCTGATAGCGCTCGGCAAGGTCGATTACGGCGACCCCGATGATCTCCTTCCTCGTCTTGAAGGCATTGAGATTCTCGGAGCATCATCGGATCACACGATCCTGGACATTCAGGATCTCGTGGACGCAGGCGGCGATCTGAAGGTCGGCGATATAATTGAATTCGACCTCAAATACTCGACAATGGTATACCTCACCAACTCAGACAATATTGAGAAAGTTTACGTCTAGCAACATACCGTATAACAACAACGGCGCCCGCATGGGCGCCGCTTTTATTGCTTTTGCATCGTTATTCTTCAGCTTTGTTTGCTTCCACCATTCTCATCAGTTTGGAGGATGTATTGTGGATAAAGTCGGTCTTTCGGAGAATAACTTTCTTGATTCTCCTGTAGACCGGGGCTTCTTCATTGATCTTGTCGACCTCTTTCCAGATTTCACGCATGACATCCTCGTCGGTGAAATCCGGTCCCAGCAGTTCCGCCATCTCTTCCTGATCGATTTTGACAGAAGCAACAATCTGCGTATCCACCCCGGCGGTTTCCGGATTTTCAAACACGAATGACTCCTCGACAAAATTGATCAGATTGAGCTGATACTCTATTTCTTCCGGGTAAACGTTCTTACCCTTTGTCGTAACGATAACATTCTTGGCCCTGCCGGTCAGGTACGCGTAGCCGTCTATGTCAACATAGCCCAGATCGCCTGTGTGGAACCACCCGTCCTCATCGAGAACCTTAGCTGTTTCTTCCGGATCCTCGTAATAGCCGAGCATGATGTTCGGACCTTTAATGCAGATCTCGCCAATGCCTTCCTCGTCGACATCGATTGCCTTGATGTCCTGTCCCGGGAACGGCACGCCGATTGACCGTGAGTTTGGCGCGTCCTGAGGATTGAAAGCGCCCATAGGTGCGGCTTCTGTCAGGCCATAGCCCTGAAGCGCGTTGAATCCGAATTCCCGCAGTCCGTCGAGAATCTGCGGATCGATTTTGGCTCCTCCGCAGATGAGGGTTCTCATCCTGCCGCCGAATACATCGCGGATGTCCTTAAAGAATGTTGCTCCCAAATCGACATGGAATTTCTTAGTTACGTTGTTGATCTTGATAGCTCTTTGAAGGGTCTTTTCCTTTCCCTGCTTGCGCACGCCCTTCCAGATTCTCTGGTACAGCTTCTCATAGAGCGCCGGCACTCCCAGCATCATGGTAGGTCTGACTTCCTTCAGGTTTTTCGTTATATACGTCAGCCCCTGGCAGAACGCAACGGCTGAGCCTTTGTACAGCGCCATCAGGAAGCAGCACGTGCACTCGTAAGTATGATGCAAAGGCAGGAAGGACAGATATATGTCATCCTGTCTGAGATCGAACGTCGTCGGCGCGATCATCAGCTCAGCGCAAACATTTCTCTGGCTGAGCATGACGCCCTTTGGCTTGCCCATGGTTCCGGAGGTGAAGATCAGGATACTCATGACTTCGTTATCCACTTCTGCGTTCACGTAGTCGAGATTGCCGGCTTCAACAAGCTTCTTGCCCTCTTCTTTCATCTGCTTCCAAGCGTAGACGCCGTCACTTTCTTCATCGGCATCGAAATTCACAAGCACTTCGAGATCCGTATCTCCGTCCGCCTTGATGCTTTTGAACACATCCTGATGCTTGCTGTCGAACACTACCGCTGACACCTTGGATCTCTGGATCTGGTTTTTCAGTTCTTCAGCGCTTAATTCCTTATCCAGCGGAACAATGCATCCTATGCCTCCTGTAACAGCCAGGTAAGTACTGCACCACTGGTAGCAGTTTGGTCCGATGACCGCAACTCTCTTTCCGGTCAGGCCCTTGTCCATCATCCATGTTCCAATGCCGTTTACATCAGCGAGAGTCTCCTTGTAGGTAATCGGCTCGTATTCTCCCCTTTTATCCCATTTCTGCAGATACGCGACATTGTCTCCATAAAGCTCTGTACTTGAAACTAGTAAATCCTTGATGTCTGTAATCGGTCTGGATTCCTTGCACTTTACTATTGGACGCGGGTCGTTGTCCACGTAAGAAACAACTTCTTCAGCCCAGGCAAGCGCTCTCTTTCTCTTATCACTTACATCAGCCATTACAATTTCCCTTCCATATATCTTTCAACTATATCGGTTGCATCTTCTACACAGCCGTCGCAGCTGCGGAGTATTTTTTTAGTTTCGACTCCTTTGATCACACTGCAAATCGTTGAGCCGTTCTTTTCTTCGAACGCTTTAAGCATGGCCTTTGCGGCCTTGTAGCTGGCTTTCTTTGAAGCAGGAGCCTGCAGATTTCCATCTGATTCCTTCATGCCCGCGATCGCGGCCATTGCCGAAACCGCTCCGCACTCATGCATCGCGCCCATGCCGAATCCGAAACCTTCCATCATTCTGAAAACGGTCTCTTCATCCATTCCAAGATCCTCAGCAAAAGCGCACGCCACAGACTGAGCGCAGTTGTATTTGTTGTGATGGTTGGTGATGGCCTTCTGAACCTTTTCGCTCTTACCGACCAGTTCTTTTTTCCACGCGTCCGGGTCAGGCTTGGCGGCCGCCGGCGCTGTTCCTGCCGACGCGGCACCTGCTGCCTGAGCAGTGTCACATAACTTCGTTACATCATCACTCATGGCGTTCCCTCCTCATTACTAATCAATCAATACTTCCCCGCCAGTATCCTCGCCACATGCACTCCGCTGGCTGAAGCCTGCGACAGTGAGTGCGTGACTCCGGAGCCGTCGCCGAGGGCGTACATGTTCGGTACTGACGTCTCAAGATTTCCATCCACCTTAACTACTGAATTGTAGAACTTGACCTCAACTCCGTAGAGCAGCGTGTCTTCATTTGCCGTTCCCGGAGCGATCTTATCCAGCGCGTATATCATCTCAATGATATCGTCCAGCTGTCTCTTTGGAATTACCAGGGACAGATCTCCCGGCGTAGCCTGGAGCGTCGGCTGGGTAAAGCACTTGCGCATTCTGCGCTCGCTGGAGCGGCGTCCCTTGACCAGATCGCCGAAGCGCTGAAGCAGCACTCCGCCTCCCAGCATGTTGGACAGTCTGGCGATGGATTCGCCGTATTCGTTGCTGTCGTCGAACGGCTCTGTGAAGTGGTTCGAAACGAGCAGCGCAAAGTTGGTGTTCTGGGTGTGCAGCGACGGGTCGTCGTAGCTGTGTCCGTTTACTGTGACTATTCCGTTTGTGTTTTCCGATACAACCTCGCCGTACGGGTTCATGCAGAATGTTCTGACCAGATCGTTGTATTTATCCGTCTGATAGATGATCTTGCTCTCGTAAACATCATCTGTAATGTGCTTGAAAATTTCAGCAGGCAGCTCAACTCTTACGCCGATGTCCACGCGGTTCTTCTTCTGCTCTACGCCCATCTTGTCGCAGATCTGTGAGATCCACTTGGAACCTGAACGTCCTGTTGCCAGCACCAGATCGCTGCAGCTGTAGGTCTCACCCTTCGCTGTCTTGACTATGAATGTTCCGTCGTCCTGACGTTCCACATCTTCAATGACAGTGTGGAACTCCATTTCGATCTTGTCTTTGCAGTAATCGTACATCTTTCCCAGAATTCTGACGTTCCTGTCAGTGCCCAAATGGCGCACTTTGGCCTCCAGCAGATGCAGGTCGTACTTCAGACACTCGGTCTTAAGCTGGGAATTGCCCGTGGAGTAGAGCTTGGCATCCGCGCCGCCCATGCTGCAGAGCACTTCATCCACGTACTCCATCAGATCCATGGCCTTATCGAGGCCCACGTAGTTGTGCAGGTCGCCGCCGAACTGTGTCGTAATGTTGTATTTTCCGTCGGAAAGAGTTCCCGCTCCGCCGTATCCGTTCATGATGTGGCACGGATTGCACTTTACGCAGGTCTTGGTTTTGCCCGCCTTGATCGGACAGATTCTTCCTTCCAGGTTGCTGCCTTTGTCCAGCACCAGCACGCTGGCGTTCACATTGAGTTTCGCCAGTTCATAACTCATGAATACGCCGCTCGCTCCGGCACCTGCTATGATAATGTCGTAATGTTTCATTTAAGTTCCTCCAATATCTCCTTTATGAGAACGCGTTCGTCCATGTCGTATTTAACGCCGTTGATTTCCTGATAAGTCTCATGGCCTTTGCCTGCGCATATGATGATGTCTCCCGGTTCGCCGTGTTCGATGGCGTACTTCATGGCATCCTTGCGGTTTATTATCTCAATGTACTTGCCGTCGGTCTTGCTGATGCCCGTCTTGATATCATCAATGATGGCCTGCGGATCTTCGTTGCGAGGATTGTCGCTCGTAATAATCGTCAGATCTGCCAGACGTCCTGACACCTCTCCCATTTCGAAGCGCCTGTCGCGGGCTCTGTTTCCTCCGCAGCCGAATACAGTCACAAGCCTGTGCGGGTTGTACTCGCGCAAAGTCTTCAGCAAGCTTTCAAGGGCCATGGCGTTGTGAGCGTAATCTATCATCAATGCAAAATCATCACTTACTTTGATGAGCTCGACTCTGCCCTTCACGTGGATGTCCTTCAGAGCCTCCGTGATCGCCGCCGGTTCCACGCCGAAGTGCCTGCAGATGGCGATGGCCGTCAATGAATTGTAGACGCTGAACTTGCCCGGTATGTCGATTTCAACCGGGAAGTCCATCATGCCCTTTACATGGTATTTGATCCCCAGATATCCCGGATGGGAAACGAGTTCCATGTCCTCTGCCCTGAGATCGCTCGCAGGATCGACCAGCTCAGCCGCATTGGCAGCGCTTCCCGGTTCGCTGCCCGGAGCGCCGATTCCGTATGTCTCGATCCGGCATCCGGCGCCTTCAAGAATCTGCTCAAGGTGCTCGTCGTCACGGTTGACGATTCCTACGCGGCACTGATTCAGGAGCATCTTCTTGCATTCCAGATAGTGCTCAAAATCTCTATGTTCATTCGGACCGATATGATCCGGCTCTATATTCGTAAAGATGCCATAGTCAAAGGTAAATCCCGCAGTTCTGTGGAGCATGAAGCCCTGTGAGGACGCTTCCATGACCACACTGTCGCAGCCGTTCTCGACCATCTCGGCGAAGTACTTCTGAACCAGATAGGACGGCGTTGTGTTGGCAGCCGGAATCGTCCGCGAACCTGTATCCGCTTCAATTGTTCCGATCAGGCCTACCCTGTGCCCGGTCTTTTCCAGAATCGCCTTGACCATGTAGGTCGTGGTCGTCTTGCCTTTAGTTCCGGTGATGCCGATGGTCTTGAGTTTTTCCGCCGGGTGACCGAACCACGCCGCGCTCACGCAAGCCAGCGCGTACCGGCTGTCCGGTACCTGCACGACGACCGGAGCTGTGCCTGCCGGCAGCTCTACAGCGTCTTCCACGATGATTACAGAAGCTCCCGCCTTTGCAACATCCGGCGCGAATTTATGTCCGTCGACGACCGCGCCTTTGACGCAGGTGAACAGGCATCCGGACTCTGCTTTTCTTGAGTCCAGCACGATGTCCGATATTTCCGTATCCAGACCGGCCTTGCCTTCCTGCAGTATTTCGTATTTCAGATCTTCCAGTAATGTTTTCAGTTTCATGCTATGTTCATTTGCCTCCGTCGCAATATTAATCCATTATGATTATAACATAAAACCTCTCATGCTATAACAATCTTTAAGATTCTTTGTTCTTCTACATCTAGTGGTTTTGTTGTATAATAAAGACGAAATCAAGGGTTTCATGATTTTGTGTTACAGAAAAATGAAGGAGGTATTCATATGGCAAGCAGCTTTGATATAAAAGGCTCAATGGTAGCCCTGATCACACCGTTCAACGAGGACAAGAGCATCAACTTCGACAAGCTCGAAGAGCTCCTCGAGTTTCACATCGCGAACAAGACCGACTGCGTTCTGATTCTCGGCACGACCAGCGAGTCCCCGACCTTCACCTGGGAAGAGGACTACGAGATCGTTAAGCGCAGCGTCGAGGTCTGCAAAGGCAGGATGCCGCTCATGGCAAACGCCGGCTCCAATGATACGAGAACTTCATTTGAAAAGGCAAAGAGATTCGCGGACGCGGGCGTAGACGCGCTACTCTGCATCTCGCCATATTACAACAAGGCCAACAAGACGGGCCTCTACCACCACATCGCTGACGTGGCAGACTCTGTAGATATTCCGGTTGTCGTTTACAACATTCCGGGACGTACCGGCATCAACATTCCAATCGATGTCATGACGGAGCTCGCAAAGAAGCCGAACATCGCGGGCGTCAAGGAAGCGACAGGCGACATGAGCTACGTAGCTAAACTCGCAAAGGCAACAAGAGACATGGATTTCAACATCTGGAGCGGCAACGATGACATCACAATCCCGATGATGGCTCTCGGCGGCGCCGGCTGCATTTCCGTATGGGCAAATCTGCAGCCTGACAAGACAGTTGAAATGACTCACGCGTTCCTTGAAGGCAACACTCAGAAAGCCATCGACATGCAGCTCGAGTACATGACTCTGATCAACGACTTCTTCATTGAAGTAAACCCTATTCCTATCAAGGAAGCAATGAACATGGCCGGTATGGGAGTCGGCGGATTCAGAATGCCGCTGTGTCCGATGAGCGACGCCAACAGAGAAATACTCAGAGCTGAAATGCAGAAGCTGGGCATCATCTAAAGCCTCGGACGGCCATGACTGCAAAAGCAAGGAGAGATAGATAAGAATGAAAGTTTTAATTACCGGTTACGGCCGCATGGGACGGCTGATAGAAGATACGCTTGTTAAAGCGGGCGACGAAATCGCAGGATGGATCGATATCGAAAATGTAGCTGAACTGGATTCGTCTGAGAAGATTGCCGACATCATCATGGATTTCAGCAACCCTTCCCTGACCGATACTGTTGTGGCCTACGCCGCGCGCACAGGGACGCCGCTCCTGTCCGGTACGACGAACATGACGCCGGAGCAGCACGAGTCGCTGGCGAAGCTGGCGCAGAACATCCCCGTCATCTGGGCGTCAAACTATTCCCTGGGCATCAACCTGTTCATGCACATCCTGCCTCAGGTAAAAGCCGCGCTTCCTGACTGGGATATAGAAATAACAGAAACTCACCACAACAAAAAAGTAGACGCTCCGAGCGGCACCGCCAAGTCTCTTGCTGACGCCATTGATCCTGACGGAGAATACGAACGCGTCTACGGAAGAAGCGGCAACTGCGGCGAGCGCACCAAGCGTGAAATAGGTCTGCACGCTCTTCGCGGAGGCACGGTCACAGGTGAACACAGAGTTGACTTCTTCGGTAATGACGAAGTCTTCGAAATCACCCACAAGGCTGACAGCCGTCAGATTCTGGTGGACGGCGCAATCGCGGCAGCCAGAAAGCTGGTCGATAAAGAGCCGGGGCTGTACACCATGGAAACCCTCCTTTTCGGATAAGAAACAAAGGCTGGCACGTGCCAGCCTTTTCTAATGATTTTTTTGTGCTTATTACTCCGCGACCAGATCTGCGTCGATGAGGCTCTCGAACTCCTTGACCGCTTTTTCGAACTCCGCGTCCGTCAGGTCGTCCATCAGCTCGAAGTCTTCCTCGTATTCCTTGTATCCGTAGATGTAGACCTCGCCTGTGCCCAGCGGATTCAGAGCGATGTAGTCTTTGCCGTCAACATCAAATACGCCTACGATTCCGCACTCCTCTTCTTCTCCGTTATCATACTCCAGAGTGATGATATCATCCTCTTCGTATCCGTATAATTCTTTATCTTCTGCCATGTTCGTTTCTCCTTTCGGCATAGTATCGATTTTGATAGGGTTACTATATCATCATTTGAAAAACTGCACAACGCTTTCCGCGGATTTCCTGTCCATTCCGTCGGCGCGCATCAGAATCTCAACAGGGTCGCTGCTTTCATTTCCGCTGCCTGCTTCTCCGCCTGCCGCGATCTTCTTTATTTCCTCAACGCTTCCGAAGGCTTCAAGGAGCGCCTTGCGCCTCTTAGGTCCGATTCCCTTGATGTCGTCTAGGACCGAATGCTCCAGATTCTTGCTGCGGAGCTTGTGGTGGTATGTGATCGCAAAGCGGTGGACTTCCTCCTGCATG
>CADAHK010000061.1 GCA_902787725.1 uncultured Eubacteriales bacterium
CAGGTGCTCATGGGAGCGTGGGCTACGGCATTATGCATGCTGTACCTCGGCGACAAGCTTCCTCAGGGAGTGCTGCTGCTCGTAATGTTCCTGGCGGCTATCGTCGTCGGTGCCATCTGGGCCATGATCCCGGCAGTGTTCAAGGCTAAGTGGGGAACGAACGAGACGCTGTTCACGCTCATGATGAACTACGTCGCTATACAGCTCATCGCGTACTTCGTCATCAAGTGGGAAGTACCTAAGGGCTCAGGCCACGTAGGCATCATAAACCAGTCGACTCAGGCCGGCTGGCTGCCGTACATAGGCACCAACAGCTACGCGCTGATAGTAATATTAGTAGCGATTGTAACCGTAGGCATGTACGTGTACCTCAAGTACAGCAAGCACGGCTATGAGATTTCAGTAGTCGGCGAAAGCCAGAGAACCGCCACATACGTCGGAATCAGCGTCGACAAGGTAATAATACGTACGCTGTTCCTGTCAGGCGCAATCTGCGGATTCGCGGGATGGCTCATGGTTTCAGGCTCAGGCCACACAATTACTACATCGATTGCCGGCGGCATGGGATTCACGGGAATCATGGTTTCATGGCTCGCCCAGTTCAATGTAATAGTAATGATTCTGTGCAGCTTGCTCATCGTATTCATGGGACACGGCGCCAGCGAAATCGCGACTTCGTTCGGACTGAATGAAGCCTTCGGCGACATACTTACAGGAATAATCATCTTCTTCATCATAGGAGTTGAGTTCTTCATACACTACAAAGTGCACACCAGAAAGTCCGGAAAGGAGGTGGCATAATGTTCAGTTTAGTTGCTTTCATTCCTAGAGCCATACTGCAGGGAATGCCGCTTCTGTTCGGATGTACCGGCGAGACTATTTCCGAAAAGGTCGGAAGCCTCAACCTGGGCATACCGGGCGTAATGTACGTCGGAGCCATCTGCGGAGTAATAGGCTCATTCCTGTACGAGCAGAGCTGCGGCGGCGACGTGGTGCCGATAGTCGCCATACTGATTCCGTTCCTGGCGTGTCTGGCGGGCGCGCTGCTCATGGGACTGCTCTTCGCCTTCCTGACGGTAACGCTGAGGGCGAACCAGAATGTAGTCGGACTGGCCATGACGACCTTCGGAGTCGGATTCGGAAACTTCTTCGGCGGCTCTCTCATGAAGCTCACGGGAAGCGCGGTACCTTCAATCGCGCTCTCAGCGACAAGCAAATGCTTCAGAAAAGCACTGCCGATCGCAGATGACTGCGGAGCCTTCGGAAAGATATTCCTTTCATACGGCTTCATGACTTATCTGGCTGTGGCCATCGCCATAGTGACAGCTCTCGTGCTGACGAAGACCCGCATAGGTCTGCAGCTCAGGGCAATCGGCGAGAATCCTGCGACAGCGGACGCCGCGGGAATCGACGTAACAAAATACAAATACTTCGCGATCTGCATAGGATGCATGATCGCAGGACTCGGCGGACTGTTCTACGTAATGGACTACGCCAACGGAGTCTGGTCCAACGACGCATTCGGTGACAGAGGATGGCTCGCTATCGCTCTCGTAATATTCACTCTGTGGAAACCGAACATCGCCATCTTCGGATCGATACTCTTCGGCGGCCTGTACATACTGAACCTGTTCATTCCTGGCGCCAGCATGGCAACCAAGGAGCTCTACAAGATGCTTCCTTACCTGGTAACCATCATCGTTCTGGTCATCACCAGCATGAGACGCAAGCGTGAACACCAGCCGCCTGAGGCACTTGGACTCCCGTACTTCAGGGAAGACCGATGACGCAAAGACAATAGAGGACGCGGTACTATGTACCGCGTCTTTTGAAGTATTAGGAAGTATAAGAAGGAAGGCAGAAATAAATGATTACAGTATATTTTCTTAACAGTCTGGGCCTTTGGATAATTCAATGGGTTTTGCAGATGATTGCGTACTTCTTCGTTCTGAAGAAGATGAATCTGCGAAAGATCATGTGCCTGATACCGTTCCTCGCGGAGCGGGAGTTGTCAAAAGAACTGTTCAGATACATGCGCACATTCTACCGCCCGTTCCTGATGGCGGCCATACTGTGCAGCGCCGCGTGGTACATAGGGCCGTATATCGGCATGGGCAAGATTTTCATATGCGTCGCTGTACTTATCTACGGCCTCTTCCTGATGAGGCTCTACTGGCGTCTTGCCAAAAGCTTCGGAAAGAGCAAGCTGTTCGCCGTCGTAATGATTCTGATTCCGCCGGTGTGCCTTCTTATACTCGGACTTGGCAAGTCGAAGTACGTAGGGCTGGAGCTGAAACCGCTCAAGGAATACACAAAGAAACAGCGCGTCATTCACAAGACACTGCTGGGCCTTATTACCACTGCTGAGCTCATAGCCTTCGTAATCGTCGTCGGGTTCTTTACTCTGCAGAGCAACCCTCCGGAGGTGCTGGTGGATTATCTCCTCGATGACTTCTACAGCAGCACGAAGGACATAGACGGAAACGGCGAGGACGCGCTCACAAGAGACGAGCTTATGGGCGAAAACGCAGATCTCGTAGCAGACATGAAGACAAGCCGTGAGAAGTTTTTCCCGGATCATTCGCAGGATGAGAGCGTCGTGGTCATGGAGTACGTCATAGGCTCGAATCTGGAGAACAAGAGCGGGTCAGCTTCCGCGAACATCCGGCAGATGAAGGAGGCGACGAAGAGAGGGAACGCCCTGACCTTTGTAATGGAAGCCGGAGGATCCGACAGGTGGTTCACGGATGGAATCGACAGATCCACTTATGGGCGTTATGAGATTGCCGGCGGTGATCTCAGGAAGGTCGATGATCTGCCGTTTAACACCTGCATGGCTGAAGGAAAGAACCTGAGTGATTTTATAAAGTGGACGAAGAAGAATTACCCGGCTGACAGATACATGCTCGTCATGTGGGATCACGGCGGCGGAGTCCCTTACGGATTCGGGCAGGACCTGATAAACAGAAAGGAAAGCGATGCTACCGGTCAGGGTACAATGGCGACGTCAGAACTGGTGTCCGCAATAGATGAAGCGGGCGTGAAATTTGATTTGATCGGATTTGATGCCTGCCTCATGCAGGACATAGAGATAGCGACCGCATTGGAGCCGTACACGGACTACTACCTGGCGTCCGAGGAAAACGAAGGCACCTACGGGTGGTACTATACATCTCCGTTTGGAAAGCTGGCTGCGGATCCCGGCATGAGCACTGAGGACTTCGCCGCGGACATGCTTTCTTCCTATGACCAGCTGAACACCATAGTCAAGGATGAAGACGGCAAGCCTGACGCCCTCGCGACTCTTTCTCTTGTAGATACTACGCTGGCCAAGCCTGCCCATGAGGAATTCAGCAGATTCCTGGAAAATGCGGGCGAAGTGATACGTGACGACACCGGCGCTTACGTGAGCATCGGAGTCGCCGGAACAAACGCGTATGGCTTCTCGGATGACATGCAGATCGATCTGATCGATTATCTTCGTATTCTGAAGAGAGCGGATGTTGAGAATGACCTGGGTTCCGACGAGGACTTCGACAACCTCATAAACACGATTCAGGCGGCCGTTGTGTCGCGCAACGCCGATTCCGTTTCCGGAATAAACGGAACAGCCTTCGCCTTCCCGTACAAGGAAATCAGCATGTACGGCGACACCAGCAGAGAACTGAAGGCGATGTCCATGGACAAGGAGCGGCAGACATTCGACGAAGTGTTCAGCATAATGGCGGTCCAGAACAAGAAGGCGATGGAGAACAAGGATTACGCTTCAGTGATGGAGGAAATCGCTTCAGGTGAGGGCAACACGATTACATCCGTGATGGACACTCTTCTGGGACAGTATGACTACACTAAGGAAGACTGGTACGTCAAGGGGTTTGAGGACTACGACACAACGGAGGCGCTGATTGACATTCCTCTCAAAGAGACCGACGAGGGATATCAGATTGAACTTCCTGAAAAAACCTGGGACATTATCGCTTACTGCCAGACGATGGTTTATCAGAAGACTGAGGTAGAGGGTTCCGGTGAAGGCATGAGATATATCGGCAAAGATTACATAGGAGGCGAAGACGCTGACGGGCATCCGCTGGTTACCATGGATGGCAGCTGGGTGCACATAGATGGACAGATTGTGTGTTATGAGGCCGAACCGGTTCTTGAAACCGAACAGGGGGATGTTTTCACCGGCAAGGTCCGTGCGGAGCTCAACGGCGAGGATGATATCGTTCTGAACATTGAATGGGATCCGATTGAGGAAGGAAGCGACGCTCCGCACACAGGACACGTCACCGGTTATGAAATTGAAAATTCCATCAACCCGTTCAGCTTCATGAACACAAAGGGCGAGCTTAGTCTGAACGCCGGAGACACAATCCAGTTCATCTTTGATACATATGACGAAGAGGGGAATCTCATATCAACGCAGCCGGCGGGAAAGAAGATCATAATTACAAAGCAGAAACGACTTGAAGTCCAAGACGCTCCGATAGGAGACAGCGACATCACCTTCGGCGGCGTGCTGACCGACGTATACCAGCGGACGATGACAACTGAACAGATTGAGATGCATGTGGGCGAGTAGCGCAAAAGACGCCTGGGATATATAATAAAGACATGTTGAACATCTATCACGCGGGCGAGGCCTGCGACAGGGAAAAGTTCATATTCGATCACATAGATCCTGACGCGGAAACTATTATCATTGTTCCCGATCAGGCGTCTCTTCAGATGGAGCGCGACGCGCTGGATTACTTTCGCGAGAAGGATGGCCGGACGGCGCTCCTCGATCTTATGGTGGCCGATTTTTCGTCACTCGGCCGCAAGGTAGTAGACGAAGTGGGAGGACGGCAGCCGGAGCTCATAGACAAGTACGGCCGCCAGATGCTGCTCTCTGTCCTCATAGACAGTCTGGCTGACAAGGGTGAGCTCGGAGTCTACAGAAACATGAAGGCCAGGTCCACCTTCGTCTCAAACACGAACCAGCTCATATCAGAGATGAAGCGGTGCGGCGTGACATCGTCTGACATAGGTCAGGCAGCCGGGGAAACAGGCAGTTATCTCAGCCTCAAGCTCTCGGATATCAACAGAATCTACGAGGCCTATGAGGAATCGATCGAAGGCAGATTCACCGACTCCGAGGATTACATCAGGTTCTACGGCCGGCTTATGGAAGACTCGGATCTCATCCGCAGGTCTTCAATCTGGATCACGGGATTCGACACCTTCACTCCTCTCAACATGGAGATAATACAGCGTCTTATCATGACCTCGGAACAGGTCAATATCGTCATGACATGGGATGATGCAAAGGCAGCCGAGCCGGGCAGCGGCCCGGATGCCGACGCGCGCTTTCTGACGACCGGCGGGGGCGAAGGACTCTTCGACCTGACGGGGTTTGTCATGGACAATCTGAAGAATCTGGCTAAAGGCGCCGGTGTGGCATGGAAACAGGAGAAGATTCCACACATCCACAGGGACAGCATCTGGAAAGATGATCCTGCGGATAAAATCACCCTTGTAAAGACATCGAACATATACGCCGAGGCAGACAGAGCCGCAGCGTGCGTTACTGAACTTGTAAGAGACAAGGGTTACAGATACAGGGATATCGCAGTCATCTGCAATGACATGGACGTCCGCGGAGGAGTGCTCAGAAGAACATTTGAAAGATGGGGCATTCCTGCCTTTGCAGACAGAAAGAGAAAAGTGCTCCACCAGCCGGTGGTAAGATTTCTGCTGTCGTTCATCAACGTGATTTCGGAAGGATACACCGACAGCGGCGTCATGGAGATGGTCAGCGCCGGACTCATGGGATTCAGCCGCAGGGACGAGGAACTTCTCAGCAACTACGTAAGCGAGGCGAAGATTCGAGGCGGCAAGTGGAAGAAGGAGTTCACCTGGGAAGGAAAGGACGACTACGGCAAGGGGCGTTATACAGATGATCTGGAACGCCTCAACGAGATGCGCGCCTATATCGTGAGCGTAATTGAGGACGCGCGCGAAGAGATAGGAAGGCGCAATTCCGCGGAAGAAAAAATCCGAGGGCTCAGCAGTTTTCTCGAGGAGAAATTCGGAATCCTCGGTCGCATAGAGGAACTCATCGCGGCGCAGACAGAGCTTGGCCTTGCCGAAGGCGCGGCCGAGACAGCCCAGAGCTGGAACATGATCTGCGGCATTTTCACTCAGGTGATAAATGTGCTGGGCGAGGAAAACATAAGCAACAGGCAGCTCGGCGACATTCTCACCGAGGGTCTCAGAGAGATGGAAATCGGACTTGTTCCGGCCAGTACGGACTGTGTGATCATAGGAACGCTGCAGAGGACCAGAATAAACAGAAGTCCGGTGCTCATCGTCACCGGGGCAAACGAGGGCGTTCTGCCGATGAGCAGCGGCGGCGGGGGACTCCTGACTGAGAGGGAACTCGAAACTCTGGAGGAGCTTAAATACAATATCGCCAAGAAGGATGAGGTGCGCAGGCAGGAGGAGCAGCTGGCAATATACAGGATGTTCTCCCTTCCGTCTGACGAGCTCATCGTCATGTGCAGCATGGCGGATCAGGATGGCAGGAGCATAAGCCCGTCGGGCGTTTTTGCTGTTCTCGAAGAGATGAAGGGAGTCAGAGAGCTTGGCGATCTCGGCGATGAGGATGTAACGGACATGATAGCCTCAGGCAAAGGCAGTCTGGCCTTCATGGCGGACGCCATGCAGGATTATCTCGAGAACGGCAGGATAGACGAAGCGTGGCTTGCGGCCATGAACTGGTACGCGGCACAGGATCCTGAGAGCATAAGAAGAATCAGGCAGGGTCTGGATTTCGACAACCGGGTGAAGAATCTGGAGGAGGATTTCGCGGACAGTCTTTACTTCGGAGACAGCGATTCCATACGGGTGAGCGCAAGCAGACTGGAAGTCTACGGCAGCTGCCCATTCAGATATTTTGTTGAGAAGGGCCTGAGGGCCGAGGAACCTGAAACCTTTGAAACGTCGGGAAGCTCTCGCGGCAGCGTTTTCCACAAAGCGCTGCAGGAGCTGTCGCAGCGTCTTACAGATAAAGCAAAGGCATCCGGGCTCATGATTACAGATGCAGACTCTCCTTGGATGACGCTCACCGAGGAGGAGTGCAGAGCGCAGATTGATGAGATTATAAGATCGGAGACGGAAAGCTATAAAGAAGGGGTCTACCAGAGCGATAACGAGACGAAACTGCAGCTGGAGAAGATAATATCCACCTGCTCGGATATCGCCTGGGCCATGATTGGCCAGGTGAGAAAGAGCAGAGTTAAGGACATGTATTTTGAGGAATCCTTCGGCCCGGGGAGCAGGCGTCTTCCGACTTGAGATCAATCTGAAGCAGATAGAAGAAGGCTACAAGCTTCAGCTCATGGTATACATGAACGTGGCGGAGAAATCCGCCGGCTCGGAAGGCAGCGCCGTACCTGCGGGTGTTTTCTACTTCAAGATAAAGGATGTAAACGATGACGCTGAGAAGACTTCGGTCTCGGACGGACCTGACGGAAACATGGAGGAGAGGATAGCGAAATCCTGCAGGCTCGAGGGGATTATGGTCGATGAGGAGCAGATTCTGATGGCCATGGACAGCACGATTGAACCGAAGGCATCAAGCAGCGTCCTTCCTGTAAAGCAGCTGAAATCCGGAGAAATCAAAACAATAGGATCGAGTGAATTGCTTACAGCTGAAGAGTTCGATGGCCTTTGCGAGGCTACTATCGAAAACGTCAGAAAGATATGCCGCGACATACAGGCGGGCCGCATAGAGATCGAGCCGACCAGAGACAGAAAAAACAATTCGACTGCCTGTACCTATTGTCCGTACAGGAGCATTTGCCTGTTTGATACGAGCTTCAGAGGCTGCAGATATAAGCAGGTGTGAGTTGACCGCATTTGTGGTAAAATGATTATGTATAGATAGTTATCCTACATTTAATAACAGGTGGTTTTTATGAACGTAAACGATACCGGAAAAGGTTTAGGAAAGAACAGCGTGCTCATTGCAGCGCTGGGAATTCTGCTGGTCATGCTTATACTTGTGCTTGGCTCCATATGGATTGGACGAAGCGCCAAGGCGGATTCGGAAGATGCGGTCACTACAGTAAGCCATTTGTATCTGAATGAGCTTGCCGGAAGGCGTGAACAGGTTGTGGAAGCCAATCTTCAGCAGCGCATTGACGACATGAACACAGCTCTCGATCTCATGACGGGGGATGATCTCAGCAGTGTCGAGAACCTGCAGAATTATCAGGCCAAAATGAGACGGTATTTCGGCCTTGAGAGATTCGCATTTGTAAATGAAGATGGGAAAATATATACCGCCGACGGTATTAAGCATGATATTGATGAATATGACGTTGATTTCTTTTCGCTTGAGGACGTCAACATCTCAATAAAAAATCTGAAAAGCAAAGACAAGAAGGTTGTCATTGCACAGCCGGTGGCCAAGTATGTTGACGGTAACAAGCTTATCGCCTGTTACGAGGAGATAGACATGGATGAAATGCTCAAAGGCATATCCATGGACGCGCAGGAATCCGACGCTACATTCTCAAACATCTACACCACTGATGGTGTCGCCCTGACAGATTCCATCCTGGGAGGACTGGCCGTCGAGGACAACCTTGTTGAAGCGCTTTCGCACGCGGAATACGATAAGGGTTATTCCTACGATAAGGTTCTGAAAGAATTCAATGATCATGAACGCGGGGAGGTTTCGTTCACATACGGTGATATACACGAAACGCTCAGTTATGTTCCGGTCGAGGGCACAAACTGGATGCTGACATATCTCATAAGAGAGAGCGTAATAAGCGATAAGATAAGCTATGTATCGGACGGGATCATATTCAGAAGTATCATACAGTCAATTGTGACTATACTGGTACTGCTTCTCATATTCGGATACATATTTATTCAGAATAGAAGGAGCATGGCGCTGCAGGTCGAAAAAGAGACTGCGGCAGCAGAGGCAAAAGCAAAGCAGGAAGAGTTGGATTTCAGAATTGAAACCCAGAAAAAGCTTGAGGAGCAGAGCCGCGCGCTGAGCGATGCGCTCAATGTCGCCGAGGAAGCCAGCAAAGCCAAGACGGCATTCCTGTCCAACATGAGCCATGAGATAAGAACTCCGATGAATGCCATTATCGCACTGGACAACATTGCGATCAATGACCCGGAAACACCGGAGAAGACCAGGGAGTACCTTGAAAAAATCGGTGGCTCCGCTGAGCATCTTCTGAATCTGATCAACGACATACTAGACATGTCAAGGATAGAGTCCGGAAAGCTGACTCTGAAGAATGAGGCATTTTCATTCCAGAAGCTGCTGGAAGGAATTAATACAATGTTCAGCAGTCAGTGCGCGGACAAGGATATCGATTACCAGTGCCATATAAACGGCCATGTGGATGATCACTACATAGGCGACAGCATGAAGCTCAAGCAGGTGCTGATTAACATACTCGGCAACGCAGTCAAGTTCACGCCTGAGGGCGGCACTGTCAGCCTCGATGTGGAGAAGAAAGCGTCCTTTGACGGTAAGACAACACTTCAGTTCAAGATTACAGATACAGGCATAGGCATGAGCAAAGACTTCCTGCCGCATATATTTGATGCTTTTGCGCAGGAGAATATGTCGACGACAAGCAAATACGGAAGCTCCGGCCTGGGCCTTGCAATCACCAAGAACATTGTAGAGATGATGAACGGCACGATTGATGTAGAGAGTGAAAAGGGCAAAGGCACGACATTTACCGTTGCAGTCACTCTCATGGATGATACGCGTAAGGCCTACGGCGAAACAGAAAACTTTGACCCGCAGGAGATGAGCGTTCTTATTATCGATGATGATCCGGTTGCCTGTGAACATGCGAAACTGGTGCTTGAAAAAGTCGGAATATCCGCGGAAATCGCAGAGTCCGGCAAACAGGCCCTTGAGATGGTCAGCCTCCGTCAGACCAGGAGAGATCCTTACAATCTGATTCTCGTCGACTGGAAGATGCCTGAAATGGACGGAGTTGAAACAACCCGCAAGATCAGGGAAGTCGTTCATGATGAATCGGCAATAATAATACTGACAGCATACAGTTGGGATGATGTACTGGAAGAGGCGACCAGCGCAGGTGTTGACAGCTTCCTTGCAAAACCGCTCTTCGCGGCGACGGTCATAGATGAATTCAAGGCTGCCGTGAGCAGAAAGATTGAGAGCGAGAGCGAGCAGGCAGGAAAAGCCGAGCTTGCCGGACGCCATGTACTTCTCGCGGAAGACGTCGCCATCAACGCAGAAATAATGTTGATGGTTCTGCAGAGCAGGGACATGATGGCTGATTTGGCGGAAAACGGCAGGATAGCTGTTGAAAAATTCGCTGCAAGCGAACCTGGCTATTATTCAGCGGTGCTCATGGACATGCGCATGCCGGAGATGGATGGACTTGAGGCTACGAGAAAAATCAGAGAAATGGATCGGCCGGATGCTGCGGAAATTCCTATAATTGCGCTCACAGCCAACGCCTTTGACGAGGACGTTCAGAGGAGCATGCAGGCAGGTCTCAACGCGCATCTGTCCAAGCCTGTACAGCCTGATGTTCTGTTCGAAACTCTCGAGAGCCTGATCAAGGAATAGAGAACCGCTCTGACTAGAGATTAGAGAAAACACAATGAAAGAGATACAGATTACCGATATTGAGAATATAAAAATCGGACAGGTTGAGAATGTGGAAGCCGGTACAGGATGTACGGTTTTCATATGCGAGGAAGGAATGCGCGCCGGTCTTGATGTGCGCGGCGGCGGTCCTGCGTCCAGAGACAGCCAGCTCCTGAATCCGCTGATGGCGGCTCAGGTGGTGCACGGCATTCTTCTTTCAGGGGGAAGCGCCTTTGGGCTGGGCGCGGCAAACGGCGTCATGCAGTATTTGGAGGAGAACGACATAGGCTTTGATGTCGGCGTGACTAAGGTGCCTCTTGTAGTCCAGTCGGACCTGTTTGATCTGACGGTCGCGGATACGTACGTCAGGCCTGACGCTCAGATGGGATATGAAGCGGCGCGCCTGGCTTTGGAAGACCCTAATTATCTCGACGGCAATTACGGCGCGGGATGCGGCGCGACTGTAGGAAAAATCGGCGGCATGGAGACGTGCATGAAGACCGGAATCGGCAGCTACGCCCTTCAGGCCGGTGATTTCAAAATAGGAGCGGTAGTAGCTCTCAACGCCCTCGGCGATGTGTTCGACTGGAAGACCGGAGAGCAGATCGCGGGACTTCTGAACGAAGACAGGTCAGAACTGAGAAGCACTTCCGAAGTGATGAAATCATCTCTCGACGTCGTGGAGAACAGGTTCGTCGGAAACACGACTCTGGGAATCGTCATAACAAACGGCCGCTTTGAAAAGGCCCAGCTGTGCAAGATCGCAGGCATGGCTCACGACGGGTACGCCAGATCGATCAGACCGGTCCACACCTCCGTGGACGGGGACAGCATATACGCGGTTTCCGTCGGTGATGTCGCTGTAGATCAGGACGTTGCGGGAATCCTCGCAGCGGAAGTGATCAGCGAGGCGATCAACCGAGCGGTATACAGCGCCGACAGCGCCTACGGATACATCTCCGCGACAGAACTTGAAGGCAGAATTTAATGCAAAGGCAGGAAATGCGGAAAAGTTGAACAATTTAACGATCCCAAACCTGATTGACAATGTTAATCAGGTTTTTTATTGTCAAAATCTCTGTGTTTGTATGAAATGTTCAATGTTTTGCTTCTAATCGCCAGTTAATATGGCTTGAAAAAGGAAAAACATTGTCAATTAAATTGAAAAACGCGCCTTTGTACAATTTCAGACATAAGAAGTAATGTTGATTCTGCATAACAAAACGGAGAGGTATATAACCTCTCCGTTTCGTTGGTGGAGCATAGGGGGCTCGAACCCCTGACCTCATGACTGCCAGTCATTTCCAATTCCTTATGTACCAAGGGTTTCAAGGCTTTCCCCACACAAGTCCAACACTTACCATATGGCATTAATCTTGCTTCTCTGCCGTTCTTTAGAAGCAAAATTGTCATCAATGTAATACTTCCGGGTGGTTTCTATTTTCTCGTGACCCATCAGATCAGCGAGTACGTCAATGGGAACGCCGGCTCTTTGCGCTCTTGTTCCGTAAGTGTGGCGTAAAGTATATAAAGTTACTCCCGGCAGTTCTAACCCCTCCGTAAAGGATGCCCAGATTCGCCTCAAATCGTCCCGTGTGAGCGTTTTTCCACGTTTATTGACAAATACCCTGTCCTCCGAACATTTGTTCCTTAAATCGAAGATTAGAGCCTCTGGGCGTATAACGTATCTGTCTGCTTTTTTAGATTTAGTTCCCCGTATGTGAACGTAGGTATCTGTGATGTCATCCACCGTTATTAGAGAAACCTCCATAGGTCGCAGACCGAGATACAGAATCGTCAGTATCAGACTGCCGTATTCGTGTTCCTTTGCACGTTCCAATATCAGTTCATACTCATCGTCGGTTAAAGCCCTGCGAGTTTGTTCCGGCACTTTTGGTTTCTTTATGTTTGTCGCCGGATTGTAGACAACTGTTCTGTCAGACACGGCTTGTCTGTAAATCTGCCGGATCGTGAGTATCAGTTTGTCCAATTTGGATTTTGATACGCCAAGTTCGTACTGTTCCGTGACCACTTTCTGAATGTTTTCCGGAGTCACGGACTTCAACTTGACTGTGCCAATGCTATCACACCACGTTTTGATGTTGGCGTGGTACATTGATTCAGTGGCAGGGGAAACGTAAGGTGCTTTATATACCCGTAGCCATTTGTATGCGTACTCTCTGAATGTTATGTTTGATTCCTTTACCTTGCCGGCTTTCAGTTCAGCCTTTTTCTTCTCAACTCGTAGGTAAATGTTTTAATCATTATTCCACTCCAAGTCGCTTACCCAGAAGTCATCTTCAAGGTCGCCGTTGTCAATGTGCCTCACGGCGTGCTTGTAACATTCAAACTGCATCTCAACAGTCTGCTTTGTGCTGATGTAAACATCATATCCATCCGGATTCTTTCTAACATACTCCCAAATACCCAAAGGGAAGTCATCAGTCAGATGAATGAAAATATCTTCTCTATTTCCCTCTCTCATATCCCTCAATAATCTCCTTGAATTTCAGAATATCCTCTTTTGATAAGCCCCTCGCCGCCTTAAATAGACCTCTCATAGCAGTATCGTCGTGCAACTCCTGCGCGATCTCTGCCACTTCCGGATCAATGTAATACGCAGGCTCTAACGGAACGTCCTCGCCGTAGAAGTACGACAGAGGAACGTTGAAGTAATCTGCGATCATCTGTATTTTATCTTTCTTTGGCACTGACTTTCCGCTCTTCCAATTAGGAAACATTGACTGCGAAAACCCCAAGTCCTTTGCGACACGGTATGCGGAAGTATGATTTCTCTCAAGCAGGTCTTTAAATTTATCGTACATTTCACTCTCCACAAAATATCTAAAAAAAGATACAACAAACTATTGACACTATCTGCTTTTAGATATATAATGAAGATGCAATCGAAAAAGAGATAGTATCGTATCAAATAACCAATAACATATTATCTCTTTTCCGATATAGCGTCAAGCCACTACATCTGGTGCATACGGAAAGGAGGACACACATTGTACGCAAAGTTTGAAGCCTTGCTGAAAAAGAACGGAGTTACCGCTTACGAAGTCAGTAAGAAGACCGGTATAAGAGCGAGTACATTCTATGAATGGAAAGCAGGGCTTTACACACCAAAGGTAGACAAGATTCAGAAGATCGCAGACTACTTTGGTGTACCACTCACATATTTCTACGAATAAACAATTTAATCCCTGCCTTGTCTTGAGGGGCGAACTCCTTTTTCGTCGATGATAAATAAGTTATTCCCCAAACATCTATTCAGTTGAACAGGTTTGCGATCTCGCCCCTCAAAAGAGGGCAGGGAGAAACGGAGGTAAGAATGAACATTAAAAAGAATGTAGATGTTCCTGCGAACATCGGAAAAAACAAACTCGGAGAACTCAATATGGCAGTCAAGGAGTTTGCAGAGTCAGATGACATCAATATGAAGATCGAGTGCGATACTGCTAAAGAGTCCGTCAGATACTATAGCACTGTCTGCGGATTCGTAAACAGGTGTAATCTGCCTCTCAAGGTCACAAAGAGTATGAATGACATCTACATTGTCAGAAAGTGAGGAGAGAATGACTTATTCGTTTGATAGGCTCAATTCCATAGATGTGAATGAGCATACAGAGAAAAAGAACGGACTTACCTATCTGTCGTGGGCTTGGGCTTGGGCTGAAGTCAAGAAAGCCTACCCGGAGTCAACCTACACGATCTACGAAAACGAAGCAGGTTGGAACTACCACACAGACGGCAAGACCGCTTGGGTAAAGACCGGTGTAACTGTAGAGGGCATTGAACACATAGAGTATCTGCCGGTTATGGACTACAGAAACAAGTCTATCCCCGTAAATAATATCACAAGTTTCGACGTAAATAAAGCGATTCAGAGAAGTCTTACAAAGGCTTGTGCGAGACACGGGCTTGGACTATACATCTATGCCGGGGAAGACCTCCCGGAAGATGCTCCAAAATACTCAAGGGAAGATCTTATGAGCAAGGTTGAGGCTCTGATGGACACGAAAAGCGTTCCTTTAGCGGAAATTCTGAAGATGGGCAAGATTGACCACCTTGCAGAACTTGAGGATAGCAGGCTCGTGGAACTCATCAAATGGTTGGAGGTGCAGTAATGGCTTGGGATTGCGAGTACGGCAACTACAAGGATATGAATAACGAAACATACTGGGCAGATGATTTTTTCCCAAAGAAGCCTGCAAGAGAAGCCGCCAGAATGAAGTTTAATGAGGCGTTGCGTGAAGTCTTGCAGGAGATCGCTGACGATAACGGATTCAGTTACGCACAGACTGACGAGTGGGATAGGTACGATTGGGATAACTTCCGCGAGGCGATGGACTTATGATTAGCGATAACGACAGAAGTTATTGGTTTGGGGCAAGTGATTCGTACAAGATCATAAACCCCAACCACTCAACCGATACTTGGCAGAAGTGGTGGAGAGTCAAGCAGGGGATAGAATCCCCGGAGTTTACCGGCAATATCTACACGGATGCAGGAACGAAGTTTGAACATCCGATACTTGACTGCTTCGACAAGTCAATCAACAAGGACAGACAGATATTCTTGGAAGACCTGCGACTGCGTGTGAACTATGACGGAGACAAGAATGGGGTTATCTATGAGGTTAAGACGCACAAGATAGAAAAACCATTTGAGATTACTCCTTACATAGAGGCGCAGGTGCAGACGGAAATGTACGTCTACAAGGAAGTGATGGATGACTTTCAGAAGTTGTACATTCTTTCCTACGGACTGACAGACCGGGATTATCAGTGCGATGTGCCGGAAGTAGATTTTGACCGGATCAAAGTCCACAAAGTCAAATACAAGAGGGGACACGTTAAGAAGTTCCTTAAATGCCTAAAACCACTTGTGGAGGAGTTGGATTTAATGAGAAAACCATCAATATTGCAGGATGAGAAAAAATGCTACCTTACCGGGTATGAGGGCGACGGACTTGACTGCCACCACATTTACTTCGGTTGGGGGAATCGGCGCATTAGTGATGAAAACGGATTTTGGGTGTGGATTCGGCACGATTTCCACATAGAAAACTCGCCCAACAAAACCCCTCATAACGATAAGGACGTAGATTTGTGGCTCAAGCAGGACTGTCAGAGGAAGTTTGAGGAGACACATTCAAGAGAAGAATTTATGCAGTTGATAGGGAGGAATTACCTTGATTGAAGTACAAGTCAAAAAGTGTTGGATTAAGTTCGCGCCACCTGCACCTGCTCTTGTAGGTTTTGAGATTGACAAAAAAGACCTTGATGAGTTTAGGGACGTTCTTGGCAAAGACCTTAATGGTTACACCATAACACTTAAGAAGCGCAAGAATAAGTCAAGAGATATGCACAACTATATGTGGGCATTGTGCGATGCGATTGCCAGACATAAACACGGCTTTCAATCACTCACAAAAGAGGACGTATACCGGCTCGCAGTTAGAGAGGCAGGACTTTGGAACGACGTAAAAGTTCCTAATGATTCCACAAAATCTCTCATAGAAGATTGGCAAAGAAACGGTGTTGGTTGGTTTGTGGAAACCGTCTTCAGAGGAGAGGAGGAAACAACGCTCCGGCTTTACCGGGGAGCAAGTGTGTATGACGCAGATCAGTTATACCGGCTCACAAACTACGTTGTAAATATG
>CADAHK010000062.1:0-7261 GCA_902787725.1 uncultured Eubacteriales bacterium
CTTTTCAGTCTTAATGAACTCATACATTGAGTGTCCCTGCTTGTGTTCTCTTCCAGCAACACCAACAATGTCTACGCCCTTCTTTGAAAGCAGCATGTCTGCAACGCCGCCGCCCATTGCGCCGAGTCCCCAAATGATTACTTTTACGTTTTCCATGTTTGTCTCCTTTTCATCATAAATTAAATTTTAATTAATAACTGATTTGTGTGCCCTTATATAAAGCAATCCCCGTGCCAACTTTGCACGAGGATTACATTGTTTTTGCATTCGCCGAAACCCTTGCCTGTCAAGGGTTTCAGAAGCCGCTTTTTCTTTTTATTGCTTTTGCGCGATAGAGCGCAGCCGCAAATTTCTGTGATTTCGCAAAAATATTTGCGCTATACATGCAAGTATTTTTGCTATATGCTGTATTTTCTGATCTTATGCTGCAGATTCTGTCTCAGCATGCCCAGTTCTTTCGCTGTTTTCGACACATTGCCGTCGTTTGCGGCCAGATACTGCCGTATTACCGTTTCTTCGATGCCGGCCAGGTAATCCGCCAGGGAGCCGCCTGTCTCCACAAAGCTCTCAGCATGGCTTCCGGAGGCATTCGCCGTTTCGCTGTAGCCGCCGATTTCCACATCCCTGTCCGTAAGTACATGCTGTCCTTCATCCGCCATGGACACGGCGGCCATGATGATGTTCTCCAGTTCCCTTACGTTTCCGGGGTAATCATGCTTCATCAGCTTGGTCTCCGCGCCATCGGAAATCATCCAGATTTCTTTGTCGAACCGCTCGTTGTACTTCTTGAGGAACGAGTTGATCAGCAGCGGAATGTCATCCTTTCTTTCCCTGAGAGGCGGAATGGTGATGCTCAGGGTACCCAGTCTGTAGTAGAGGTCCTGCCTGAGCGCGCCTCTGTCAATAAGCTCCTTTGCCGGCTCATTTATGGTCGAAATAATCCTTACATCGATTGGGATGTCTTTGCTCCCGCCTACGCGGCGTATGTATTCTTCCTGCAGAACTCTCAGCAGCTTGCCCTGAAGGCCTATCGGCATGGCGCTGACCTCGTCGAGAAGCAGCGTGCCGCCGTTGGCCTGCTCAAACAGCCCTGCCCTGTCTTCCGCTCCGGTAAAGCCTCCCTTGGCTGTTCCGAAGAGCATGCCTTCCAGAAGACTCTCAGGTATTGCAGCACAGTTCTGAGCCAGAAACGGCCCATTCTTACGCAATCCGTCGTAGTGGATGCTCTGCGCGAACAATTCCTTGCCAACGCCTGTTTCTCCGTATAGGATGACTGACGTATCGTTGTTTGCCGCCTTTCTGGCCCGGGCGATGGTTTCCTCAAACTTTCTGCTCTCACCGATGATGTCGCTGAAACGGTATCTCCGTATTCCCCGCTGAGGCGCCTTCCCCTTATCACTGACCTCGCTCGTTTCCTCTGAAGTCTTTCTGGCGGTCAGGTCGCTCTGCAGGTCCAGAATGGTGTCGCTCATGTTTTTTATTTCTGTTATGTCCCTGGCGACTTCCATGGCGGCGATGACTTTGCCGTCGACGATGATCGGAACTGTAGAGTTTACTGTGTTGATCTCCTTGCCGTACTCGTTAAGGTAGGTCTGCTGCTGATTCTTCGTCGGTTTCCGCTCTTTCAGCGCCCGCATGAGCGTGCTCTCTTCTTCCGGTATGTTCGAAAAAACCTCTCTGAACGGTTTGCCGATGACGTTTTTAATCTGCGTCTTCTCGAGCTTCGCCATTTCCTCGTTATAGAGGATCGTAATGCCCTCGGAGTTCACGATATGCATCGCTCCGCCGAGAACTTCTGCCGCGGCTCTCAAGATCGCCTGGTATTCCTTAGCATTCATTCCCTTTCATCCTTTCCCAGTGAGGCTATTATACCATCGCCGCAGGTCTTGTGCAAATATATTTGCACGTTCCGCCTCTGTGTTTTCCCGCACCTCTGTGGTAGAATAAGCATAGTCAATAAACGATGCAACGGTTGCGATGGCAGCGACAAGAGGACAGCATGAGAAAGAAGATCGTATTTATCGGCAACAGTATTGTGGCGGGATATCCATGGGGAAAAGGCAAGAGCTTCACAGGCGTCCTGCGGCGGATGCTCAAAGACGGCGTGGACGGCTCAGGTGAACCCATTTCATTCGCGAAGAGCACAGGCTTCGACCTGATCAACAAAGGCGTCAACGGCGACACAACCGCAGGTATCGCCGCGCGTTTCGAGCAGGATGTCCTGGCCCATAAACCGGACATGGTCTTTTATCATACGGGAGCCAACGACTTCATCTACAGAGAAGCAGCTCCCGAGGAAGCCTTTGAGAATCTGGAGAATCTCGCTAAGCAGGCGGACGCGGAAGGAATCACTTCCATTTATATAACGCCTGTTCCCGTGGACGCGGGCAAGGCCGGCTACATGTGGCTTGCCGGATGCGGGATATCCTATGATGCGGTGAACCGCGATCTGAAGAACTTCTCTGAAATGCTCAAGGGCACCGGAAGACCGTTTGTCGACATGAACTATCTCTATAACGACTTCATCGCTGATGTTGGCGACGTTGATCTGGCGTATCTGGACGGCGTTCACCCGACTCCTGCCGGACACGAATTCATGGCGCAGCAGATACTCAACCTGATTGAACAGAAAAAACTATACGAATAAAGAGGGAGAAACAGAACTATGAGACTGAGAAAGGAATTAGACGAACTGCAGGAAAAAGAAGTTCTTATCATCGCGCAGGTTTCCGACGCGCTGGCACATCCGGCGCGCATCAAAATATTCCGTTATATAATGGAACAAAACAAAAAACGCACACCCGTCTGCAATAAGGATCTCGTTCAGCAGTTCGGTTACGCGCAGGCCACAATCTCCCAGCACGTAAAGAAACTGCTCGACGCCGATCTCCTTCAGGTGAAGAAGCAGGACAAGTTCTCCTATTACTACGTGCATCTGGGCACGCTGCAGAGTTATCTGGAAGCGACCAGAAAATTTGAAAACATGCAATAAAAAAAGGCTCTCTGTGAGAGTCCTTTTTATTGCTTTTATCTCAGCTCATCTATGCCTTCGTTGGCAAGCTCGTCCGCCCGGTTGTTCTTTTCAGTGATGTACCGGAATTCATCGAGGGAAAAGCCGCCTCCGTTCCACTCGCAGAACTTCCCGTAGAGCTTCATGACGTCAACGCTTTCGCTGTTCAGATTTACATGTCCCTTTACCCGGAAAAACTCAATGTCATGCCTATCGAGAAACGGCAGAAGTTCCTTCCAGAGGTCCTGATTTTCGACAGGTTTTTTCTGAGCGTTCTTCCACCCGTTGGCCTGCCAGTTCACATACCATTTCTTTCTGAAGCAGTCCATGAGATAGCCGCTGTCCGAAAACACCTGAATCTGCTGTCCGTCCTTTTTAAGCGCGCGGAAAGCCTCAAGCAGAGCCGTCATCTCCATGCGGTTGTTTGTGGTGTTGGCTTCGCTTCCGTACAGCTCTTTGCTGACAGTCTGTCCGCCATCTCCCGAACCGCCGGCTTTCGCGAACTCCAGAATGGCTCCCCAGCCTCCCAGATTCTCGCTGTTCTGGTTCCCCGCGCAGCCGCCGTCAGTATATATTCTTACAATTCCATCATTCCTCATAATAATCTATATAGTCTATCCTGTTCTTCGAAGTCACCTTTAGCTCAGGTATGTAGACCTTGAAGCTGGTGCCTTTGCCTTCCTCGGATTCAACTTCCATTCTTCCTTTGTGATCCTCCGCCGCCTGAAGGGCGATCGCAAGACCGAGCCCTGTTCCTGCGCCCGATTCCTTTGTTGTGAAGAACGGATCGAAAATCTTTTCTTTTATTTCATCCTTTATTCCCGGCCCGTTGTCGGCGACCTCGAACAATATGTCGCTGCCGACGCGTTTGGTCGTGACTCTGACCTCGCCGCCTTCCTCACCAAGAGCCTGGAACGCGTTGATGATAAGGTTCAGTATGAGCTGGGAAATCTGAACCTCGTTTCCTTCAATGTATTTATCCGAACAGTTCAGATTTCTGAAGATGTCCACGTTCTTAGGCAGCGCAGGTGATGTGACGTGGAGAACTTTGTTGACAAGCTCGTCCGGATTGATCGTCTGGAATTTCATCTCGGTATTCTTACGCGAAAGCTCAGACAGGCGCGAGATTATATCCTTGGCCTTAACTGAAGCATTGTAGATTTCCAGAACGTCGTCATACGGACCGCCTTCATCCTGCGGCAGCTGCTCAAGAGTCATCAGACTGTAGCCCATTATCGGGGTCAGCAGATTGTTGAACTCGTGGGCTATGCTGGACGTCAGAGTACCGATGGTCTCCAGCCTCTGGTGATGCGCCAGCTCCTGAGTCTTTCTGTTGAGCTCCTCCATCTGGGCGTTCTTTTCCTTGAGGTCTTCGAGCTCCTTGTCGACCTCAATTATTTCACGGCGCCCTTTCAGGAATATCTGCAGCGCTATGAGAAGTCCCGCCAGCACCAGAACGAAACCAAGAATGAGTTTTGTTGTGGTGCCTCTTGCCAGCGCTTCTATCACATCGTAATCCGATGATGCTGAAATGGCGAAGATCCCGTTCTCGAGACTTTCCGCAGGTACTGCAATCGCTCTCGTCGTGCGCTCAGCATCGCCCCGCTTGTTTTCATATGTGATGATTTCCCTGGTGCCGCTTTCCTGCGCGGAAACCAGATTGTGCCCCTCCGCGCTGTTTATGGCCTCGACATCTGATGTAGTGATGAGCTTCCCATCGTTCTGTCCATAAAGCGTTCCTGTCTTTGCTTCAAGAAGCATGACGCTGTCGGACGCGGCGTTGATCCGCCGCACGGCCATGTAGTAAACACTCTCTATGTCCACTATCGCATAGCACGAAATCCTGTCATCCATGTCGTACCGCAGGGCGAGATATCCGTTGCCCGAATGGTCCGTACAGCTGTATATGTTGCCCTTTAGTTTTTTCCCTATGGAGTAGTCCTTGCCCTCCATGGTGGATATTTCTATTTCACCGTTGTCCACAAGGAACATGGCTTCAAAGGAAGTGTAGTTGCTTACCGCGGAATTCTGCATCAGCTTCTTAAGCTGCTCCGCGCCGCCCTCCTCATCGTGTACCGCGACATCTTCCATGAACTTGCCGGATCCCGTGAACTGGGTCATCTGGCTGTCGAAACGACTGATGGAATCCGTTATGTTCAGGTCACAGCTTTCAATCAGCATATCGATCTGTGTGTCCTGATTTTTTTCAATCTCATCGCTGAAATTATTCGCCGCCATGGCGACGATCAGTATGCCGGCCGCTATCAGTACCGCGGCGGCAATCATTCCGATCAGCTCTTTGCTTTTGTTCTTTTTTTGCGGCTTCTGCAAAGTCTCTACACTCCTTGTTGATATATTTGGTCATATTCATTATAATTATACTAGATATAGTGATAAAGTTCTATCTGTAAAACAGGAGTTTATTATGGCAAAAGATCTTGTTCTTGTAGTAGATGACGATCAGGCCGTACGCACAATGCTCGGCAAGGTCATGGCAGGCAACGATTTCGATGTAGTAGAAACAGCGAGCGGCGAGGAAGCGCTGGCCGCTGTCGAGGAAAATGATTTCGATCTCATTCTTCTCGACATCAACATGCACGGCATGGACGGCTTCGAGGTCATACACGAGCTCCGCGGCCGCGGGGAGAACGTTCCTATCATGGTCGTGAGCGGACGCAAGGCCGACTACGATACACTGTACGGACTGGACATCGGCGCTGACGAATACATTACCAAGCCTTTCAACCCGGTTACTCTCGGCGCAAAGGCAAAGGCGCTCGTCCGCAGAAGCCGCAGCTCAGTATCCGAGGACAATCCGATAATAGAGGTCGGGCCTTTCAGATACGACACTCACACCCTTCGTTTCTACAAAGATGAAGTTGAGATTCCTCTTTCAGCAAAAGAGAACGCAATGGTCAAGCTCTTCATCGACAACGTGGGAAGGATTTTCTCAAAAGACATGATCTACAGCCTGATCTGGGGAGAAACCATCATAGACGAAAACGCCATCATGGTCTACGTGAACAGACTCCGCCAGAAGATAGAGGATGACCCTTCGGATCCGCAGTACATACAGACTGTCAGGGGACTGGGATACAAGTTCACGGTACAATAACAGCATAGCAAAACGGCCTCACCGGGAGGCCGTTTTTTATTTATGATATGTTTCGTTTCTGTTGATCTTAAAGCTCCTGTATATCTGCTCAAGAAGTATGACGCGCATCATCTGGTGCGGGAAGGTCATGTCTGAAAAGCTCAGCTTGAAGTCCGCGCGCCGGCTGACTTCAGCCGAAAGCCCCAGTGAGCCTCCTATTACAAAAGCAAGATTGCTTTTGCCGTCCAGCGCCAGATCTGACATCTTTTCCGCCAGCTGTTCCGATGAAAGTTTCCTGCCTTTGATCTCAAGAGTAATGACGTAATCGCTCTTCGAAATGTGCCGCAGGATATCCTCACCCTCAGCCGCCTTGACCGCTTCCTCGTCGGCCGCGGACGGATTGGCGCGGAGCTGACTCTCCTTGATTTCGGTTATCTCAACACTGCAGTACGCGCCAAGCCTTTTCGTGTACTCGGCGACGGCGTCTCTCCAGTATTTTTCCTTAAGTTTTCCGACTGCAATGATTCTTATGTTCATGATCCGTGGGCAGCAGACTACAGTTTATACAGCCTGCTGATCGTGTCCCTCCTTGCTACATCGATCCTCAGCTCATCTCCGACGAAGATCCGTTCCTCTTCAAGCGTGTTGACGATCGCCTGCATGGCTACTTCCGGAGTGTTGTTCTCGTGGCTGAGGTGACCGAGCAGCACCTGCCGCTTCTTGGGTTTTTCGCTCACGATCCTGCAGAGGCATTCCCCGCAGGTCAGGTTTGACAGATGGCCTTCATCGCCGAGGATGCGCTGCTTGAGCGGGTAAGGATACCTTCCGAAAAGAAGCAGCTCCTTCTCGTGATTCGCTTCGAGCAAAAGCAAATCGGCGTCGCTGATCTCCTCATAGATATCATCGCTTATATACCCGGAATCTGTGCAGACGCTGATCTTCCTGCCCTCGCCGCGGATTGAGAAACCGACCGGCTCGGCCGCGTCATGGGATACCGGGAACGGTTTGATGACAAGATCCCCGATCTCAAATTCCTCTCCCGTGACGAACAGGTGCCTGTGCTCATCGGGAACGGGTCTGTCGATCTGATCCCATGTTGCCTCGTTGGCATAGATCCTCACATGCGGGATGCGCTTCGTCATCACCGGCAGCGACTG
>CADAHK010000062.1:7298-8217 GCA_902787725.1 uncultured Eubacteriales bacterium
TATTGCTGTATTATCACTTTTTACAAGGTAGCAGTTTCCGCTGCTGCCGCTTGCGAAAGAACAGAATCTTAACGTCATGTTTTCCTTTCATCTATTCCTGATTTAAGCCTTTTACTTTGTCCAGCAGGAAGGCTGCCGCTGCCGCGAGCACCAGGATCAGCGCCATCAGCGGCGTCCATTTGTCGATTATGTGCATAGGCAGAGTGAAGTTTTCAGTCAGAATCAGTACGATTATAGACAGCACCGCCAATGCAGCCGCAATCAGCTTGCTAGAACGAAGTCTGCTCTCTTCATCCTCTCTGCGGCGAAGCATGTGAATCAGCGCTATCAGAACCGTCAGAATCGTCATGATCAGGTTGAGCAGCGCCCAGAAGCCCTCGCTCTTCGGAGCAGCCTGTGGGGCCGGTTCGTCGTTTATTACCGTCCCGTCGGTTCTCGGCGTCGCATTGTCCGCAATGTTCGCTGTCTGTCCGGCCGCCCCAGGAGCACCGCCGTTCGCGTTTCCGGCAGGGTTACCTCCGCCGCCTGCACCGCCTGCGCCGCCACCGCCGCCCGGATTATCCGCTGCGTTAACCGTCAGCGTTCCAAGCGCTTCTGTAATATCGTAGTTCGATTCTTTTACTGAGCCCCAGTTAACCGCATACGTATTCGGACTCGATCCAACTGCCGTCTGCGAACCGGTCGTTCTCACTGTTATTCTGTCTCCGGACGCGAGTCCTGTTACGCTGTACTGGCTGTTTGTCAGGGCGTTGCCGTCGTAAGTCTTTGCTGCGCTGCCCGTTGAAATCGTAATCGGTCTCTTTGTGACCGTCAGGCTCGCCGGTTCACTGATGGCGTCTTCATAGTCCGCGTTGGTCGCGCGCACCCTGTACGTGATGGTGCCCACATCGGTGATGCTCGGCGCTTCCTCCGACCAGTC
>CADAHK010000063.1 GCA_902787725.1 uncultured Eubacteriales bacterium
TTGACAGGAAGGTTGTAGTGGAGCACGATGCTTTCGACGCACTTGTTTCTGCTCCAGTAATCCTCGTCTGAGAAGTACTTCTCCTTGAGTCTTCTCGCAGCAAACTCGGCGTACGCGCGCCACGGTTCGCTCTCTTCGAAGACTGCCTGTATCTTCTTTTTGAAAATGCCCGACGCGGCTACGGATTCCTCCAGCAGGATTTCATCCATCAGGCCGCCGCCAAGCATTACTTCGCCTGCGGTCTGCATCTCGACTTCCTTGCCTCCCATTATGTAGGCAAAGTCAGTCGTTGATGAGCCTATGTCCACTACGAGCACAGGTTTGGACAGAATATCCACGCCGATCTGCAGATGCTTTGACTGGCAGGCGCTGACCATGGCGGCCCTTGATTCGGAGATGATCTTGACAGGCGGATAGCCCGCGCTCTCGAAGATCTCCCTGTAGTGCTCGCGGGCGTTTCTATTCCATCCCGCAGGGCAGCCGACATAGATGCTTGTCTCTTCATTCTTGATCAGGTCCCCGCTGCCGTACAGCTGGCCCAGAACTCCGGCCGCGAAGCTCTTGACATCCGCCGCGCTGGAGCCGTCTGTAAGAAAGCGGCTCTTGAAGCGGATTCTGCGCTTGTTGACATTGTCCGCGTAGCAGGCCTTCTCGCCGATGATAAGCTCACCCGAGTTGAGCTGCGCGTAGGCGGTGATGAAACTCTTCTCACCGGCTACGGTTATCATCTCAGGGACTACCTGATCCTCTTTATATAATCTGGCGATTGCGCTTTCGGCGTCGCCCAGATCAAATCCAAAAAAACGATCCATGGGATTTCGTTCCTCCTTATAAGCCGATTCTTATCTTGATCCCGAAGAAGCAACTCCCTTGCGGAGCAGATTGCCGTTAGCGACCATGGCGGGTCTTATGGTTCCCGCGCGCTGTCCCGGCATCATGTCGAAGAAGTTAGCTGTCTCAGGACTGTAGTCGACCACTTCGATCTGCTGTCTGTGGAGATAGTATTTGATAGCTTCGATTTTCTCCATGGCGTAGTCAGGATCATTGCTGTATGACGCGGCGAGAAGATCGGAGAAGATATCCAGTTCTGAATCGGATACTTCGTGTCCGTCTATTGTGCCGGCCGTCTCACGCTCTGCCCAGCGTTCCATGGACTGAATCTCTTCGAGGCTCTGATCGACTGAGAGAAGGGAGTTTCTGAAACTCCTGTAAATCTTCGCCGAGTCGATTTGAATCTCAACGTGCTGAGTGCGTTTAGGCTGCTTTTGCCCCGGGCGTCTGGCGAGCACGCCGCCGACTACCGCTGAAGCGACGCCGCCAACTATGAATCCGATCGGCCTTAGAAGAGCCACATCGAAGTTCTTTATGCTGTCAATGCCGTCGCTGAAGAACGGCGCGATGAACGGGAACAGTCCCAGCCCGCAGAGAACAAGCGCTCCTATGATGAACAGGAACACCAGCGGGTTCAGCCTGCTTTTGCTCTTGGCGCTGTCTGCTGATCCGGCCTCCCAGACTTTAGTTTCACCCGCGGAGTCGATCAGCGGCAGGGAAAACCTGATGGCCTGTGTCATGTACGCTGCAGCATCCCTTTCGCGTTCATTGCTGCACTGCTCATTGTACATCAGGAGGAGCTTGTCCAGCTCATTCTCCAGGACCCTGACGGCTTTTTCCGCTGCCTTTGAGGCCGCGAGTTCCGTAAGCAGATTCTGCTTGTCTCTTTCGAGTAATTCTACAAATTTCATAACATTATAATTATACGGCATTTTTCTCAAATGCGCTACTGACGGTTAGAGAAGAATACGCTGACCAGTATGATGATCGCGCCGACGACCTGGAACGGAGTGAACACTTCGTGCAGGAAGACGACGCCGGCTATAATGGATATGACGGTTGTCAGATTCGCGAAAATCGAGGCTTCCGATACAGTCACGCGCACAGTTCCGTAGTTCAGGAAGATGAACGCCGCGACCGAAGAGATAACGGCGAGGTACAGCACGGAAATGATGAACTGCGGCTGCACGAGGGCGGAGAAGATCAGCTCGTCATATTGACCGCGGCACTGCACCAGCGCGAAAACAGCGTATACCAGACTGCCCAGAGCGAACATGACGTAGGTCTGCTCGAGAGGGTTGTAGTCGTCGCCGGACTTTTTGCTGAAAACATAAAATAAAGATCCGGCGGTAACAGCTCCGAGAAGGAAAAGAAGTCCGATGACGGAAGATTTCATTCCCTCAGCGCCAACGGTTGTGATGCCGACGCCGACAGCGGACATTATGGCGCAGATTACCTGGCGCAGTCTGACCTTTGAATGCATGATGAGCACGTCAAAAATAATACCGCATATAGGAATGATGGCAATAATGGTTCCCGCAAAGGCAGCCGAAGTAAACACGATCCCATAGCTCTCGCAGAGAAAATAGAGGATTGGCTGGAACAGCGCCAGTAGAAGAATATTCCGGAGAGGCTTGCCTCTCAGTGAAAACTGCACAAGCGGCTTTCTGCCGCCCTGTCCGTCCGGCACTTTTATCATTCTGCCGAATATCACAATAAGATTAAGGGCAATAAAGGCCGCGACAAACCGCACTGCGATGAGCACGCTCGGAAGCGTGATCTGCAGCGCCATTTTCGAAAAGATGAAACTGAAGCCGAATATGGTGTTTCCGGCTATTACTGCTCCTATTGCCTTTGCATGTGTATTCATAGTTGCATTGTAACAGAAAATATCTGTCAATTTTAAGCCGGATGGCCGTAAAAAGTCATTTTACATAGAATTTACAATTGACGGGTATGTTTCTTTAAGTTTCAATAGTATTATAAAATATAAGAAAAAGAAACGTTCAGGAGACAGTAATGATTTTTTGCGTGGAAGATGACACATCGATAAGAGATCTGATGATATACGCTCTTAAGACATCCGGTTATGATGCCTGCGGATTTAACGACGGTGCTGAACTCTTTGAAGCGCTGGGAACCGCAGGTGAAAGTGATCTGCCGGAGCTCATCATGCTGGATATCATGCTTCCGGGTGAGGATGGACTGGAGATTCTCAGGAAGCTGAAGGATAATCCTGTCACACGAAATATTCCAGTGATAATGGCAACAGCCAAAGGCACGGAATTCGATAAGGTCATAGGTCTCGACACCGGCGCCGATGACTATCTTACAAAACCATTCGGAATGATGGAGATGAACGCCAGAGTAAACGCGGTGCTGCGCCGTTCCGGTGCAAAGGCAGAAAACAGCAGCATCATCGAGCAGGGCGATCTCAAGATCAACATGGAATCCCATACTGTCACAGTAGGCGGAGACAAGGTGAACCTGACGCTGAAGGAATTCGAACTTCTGCATCTTTTCATGCAGAATACGGACCGGGTGTTCACGAGAGATGAACTGCTGTCAAGCGTATGGGGGATGAACTATACAGGCGAGACCCGGACTGTGGATGTCCACATCGGAACACTGCGGACGAAGATAGGAGAAAACGGGAAGAGAATTGAAACTGTACGAGGCGTAGGCTACAGGTTCAGGAGTGAGTAATGGCTAAAAAGAATTTCGTTTACGACAGACTATCAAGGAGAATCGCTTCTGAGGAACGCAGCAAAGCTCAGCGTGAAGCGGAACGCATGCGTCAGGAGTTTACCGCGAATGTCTCCCATGAACTGAAGACTCCGCTGCAGTCGATTTCCGGTTACGCGGAGCTGCTCAAAGGCGGCATGGTCAAGGAAGAGGATGTCCAGCAGTTTGCTGAGCGCATCTATTCCGAATCACAGCGCATGATCACTCTTGTGAATGACATACTGGAGCTGTCCCATCTTGATGAGGGCATGGAGGACATGGTCCGCGAGGATGTAAATCTGTACAAGGTGGCAGTCAGCGCAGTAAGTTCCCTTGAGGACGAAGCCGAAACGGCGGATGTTTCCCTGGAGCTGACCGGACAGGACAGCGTCATCAATGGTTATGGACAACTCCTCAGTCTGATAGTGTATAATCTATGTGAGAACGGAATCAAATACAACAATCCTAACGGGAGTGTTAAAGTGGATGTCAGTGATTTTAAGGACAGGGCAGTCCTTACGGTCAACGACAACGGGATAGGCATTCCGCTCGATCAGCAGGAGAGAGTGTTTGAACGGTTCTACAGGGTGGATAAAAGCCATTCAAAGGAAGTGGGCGGCACGGGACTTGGCCTTTCAATCGTCAAGCACGCCGCGGCCATACACAACGGAGACATACATCTTGTCAGCGTTCCTAAATACGGGACAACAATAACGATTACATTTCCTAAGAAAAAAGATAAGTAACGAGGAGGAAGAGCTTTGTCATTTGAATCAGTGCTCATGATGCTGGGCGGAATCGGCATGTTCCTGTACGGCATGAAGCTGATGGGCAATTCCCTGGAAAGCGCCGCGGGCGCTAAGATGGAAAAAATACTTGAACGGCTGACCAGCAACAAAGCTAAAGGCGTTGCGCTGGGTGCAGGCGTTACTGCTGTAATTCAGAGTTCAGCGGCAACGATCATAATGGTCGTAGGTTTTCTCAACGCGGGCATTCTGAAGCTGGCTCAGGGAGTTCCTGTAATAATGGGCGCAAACATCGGCACCACCATAACGGCGCAGATTCTGAGAATGGGAGACATCAGCGGCGACAATATCTTTTTGCTGCTGCTGAAACCTTCAACCTTCGCGCCGATACTGATTATCGTAAGCGCCTTCATCATGCTGATGTCCAAGCGGCAGTCTCTGAAGGATAAAGTCGGCATATTCATGGGACTCGGTATTCTGTTCATGGGCATGACGCTCATGCAGAACAGCTTCGCTCCAATGGCGGAATCCGAGGAGTTTGGAAAGCTGTTCACCTTATTCGCAAATCCATTCCTTGGCGTTGCGGTCGGCATGGCTGTAACTGTTCTCCTGCAGAGTTCATCGGCGGCAGTCGGCGTTCTTCAGGCAACGGCATCTACCGGCGTCGTAACATTTGCCATGGCCGCCCCGATTGCAATCGGATGCAACCTGGGCAAGTGCGTTACCGTACTGCTGGCAAGCATCGGAGTTAACAGAGACGCCAAGAGGGCTGTCTCCATTGACGTAACCATGTGCGTTCTGGGATCAGCCCTGTTCCTGATAGTCATCTATGCTTATCAGGCTGTGATCGGCTTTGATTTCTGGAATGATACCGTCAACATGGGCGGAGTCGCCAATTTCCATACATTGTTCAACATTGTCGTAGCGGTTGTCTTCCTTCCGTTCATCAATCCGCTCATCTCCCTTGCGAAGAAGATAGTAAAGGACGAGGGCGGTTATTCGAAGATGGATCAGGAGCTTACCATGCTGGATCCGCTCTTCTTTGACACTCCGAACGTTGCTCTCGAGCAGTGCAGAAAGGTTATCAACATCATGTGCGATACCGGACGCGAGAGCTTCAATGTGGCGTGCGGACTGGTGGACAAGTATGAGGAAGACAAGCGGCAGATTGTAGTAGATAATGAAGCGTTTCTTGACAAGACTGAAACGACCCTTGGAGAGTATATCGTGCACATTACGGAGCACGGACTCAGTTCAAAGCAGAACATTTTCGCGACAGAGCTTCTGCATACTGTAGGAGACATGGAAAGAATAGGCGACCACGTGGATAATCTGGCAGAAGAAGCCGAGATCATACACAATGACGGAGTTAAGTACTCTGACGAGAGCATGGTTGAATTTGGTCATCTGCAGGCTGCCATAAATGACATACTGGAGCAGACTTCGATAGCATATGAGACTGAGGACGCCGATGCGATTCTCAAGGTTGAGGCGTTGGAGGAAGTCGTTGACGATATGGTTGACGCCATGAAGGCAAACCATGCGAGACGTCTCAAGGAGGGCACGTGCACAGTGGAGCGCGGCGTTTCATTTATTGAAATGCTGACGGATATCGAGAGAATTTCCGACCACTGCAACAACGTATGCCAGCATCTGCTGCAGAGGATGAATGGACAGGAACTCAGCACTCACGACCGTGTCTTTGAAACTGAGGAGGAACGCAATGCCTTTGATGAACAGTACAATGCGTACGCAGAGAAATATCTTAATCCGGTGCTGAATCAGTAGGATAAGAATAATAATAAAACGGCAGCCTCGGCTGCCGTTTTTTAATTAACCATTTACAATGTGAGTTCTTTCGGCGCGACCAGACCGCCTCTTGCGTGTCGGGAATAGAAGTGCCTGCGGTGCGCAAGACCGTACTCCAGGCCTTCGCGGATAACGCCCTGCACAAGCGCATCGATGTCGACGAACTTTACCCGCTGGTCATTATATGACGAGGAATCCAGTGTAATCACGGTACGCTCATCTTTCATTCCGATAATGACAAAGGTGTGAACTGCCTTGTTCGCCAGATTTACGCCATAAAGGGACGGAACATTTGTGGCTGTGGCGATGACGGGCACGCCTGCTTTTGCTCGCGTACAGATAAAGTCACGGACATCATCGTCGCTGCCGCCGTCCAGACAGTCCACCTCCATGTACTGCCGCAGCGTCAGGACTATGGCTGCGATGTTGATCGGCTTAATTGGAGCCCGCAGCATTGGGGACAGAATTTTCATGCGCCCGAACAAAACCTTCTGCGGAGTGATTGCCGGATCGACCAGAGTGCTGAGCACACAGGTCAGGGCGCAGGTTGAGCAGCCATTGCGTCTCAGATATCTGAATCCGAGCTTTCCCTGGTTCCACATTGAATAAATCAGTTCGCGGCCATCGGGAAGAGAAACCGCTGCGTAGATCGGGCTGGCCTTGGTTCCCTCGAAAGCCGAACGGGAAAAGCGGTATGTGATGCCGTTATATTCAATCGTCATTATCTTTTTGTCTGGTTTCGTTGTGTCTGTCATATGGTTATTATACTCTAAGTACGGTGAAATATCCTCAAATACATGTCAGGGGATTATTTATCAAGGCTTTCTTTACAGAATGCGGCGAATGTTCTGACCAGCAGTGACGATTCCTTAAGAGGCAGGGTCGCCAGACCAACTGTTCTGTATTGAGCCGGCGATAGCGGAACCGCAGCGAGCTCAAAGTTCGCTGTCTTCAGCATCAGTTCAGGCATGAGCGCTATTTCTGTACCCTGACTGACAAGCCCCATGACAGAAATGTCATCGTTAAGGGAGTAGGTCGTCTGAGGACGTATTCCGCCGCGCCTGAATATCTGCTGAACATCATGATCCGATCCCTGAAACTGGGAAATCAAAGGGTGATTTCCAAGCTCCTTCAGAGAAA
>CADAHK010000064.1 GCA_902787725.1 uncultured Eubacteriales bacterium
GCCAGTCTCTTGGTCAGCGCAATAACGTTCTTCATGGCATCGCTCTCGGAAACGATCTTTTCCGTACCGAACTCCAGCTCGTCCACGCCCTTCTCATCCTTCAGTCTGCCTTTGCGGAAGATGTCTCTCGCTGACAACCCGTTCGCCGGCAGCATTCCTGAACCCAGCACTCTGGTGTTGATCAGGTCCGAGCGCTTTCCTGAAGCATCGTAAATCTGAGTGATGTCCCTTGAAGTGGATACTACAAAGGCAATCTTTCTCGTATATCTGCCCTCGCCCGCGGCTACCCAGCCTCCGCTGGTCATAGGGATGAAAATAGGCGTGCCCGTCGTCAGCAGTCTTTTACCGAAGCGGTTCTCATGTATTATGGTAATCTCACGCTTTTCATCAAGCACTCTTCGGGTTACGGAAGGCGTAAATATTCCATCCTTCTCGAGCTCGTCAACCTTCCTTCCGACGATTTCATCCATTTCGATGCCGTAGATGTCCTCGCACGCGTCGTTGCACCACTGGCAGATGCCGTTGGCGTCATCGATAAATACCGCGTCTGTGATACCGTCGAATATCGGAAGCAGCTGATCCAGCGTCAGTTCCGTGGTGTTGAAATTCATTCTTTCGCTATCTCCTCATGTTCTCAGCGTCTCGGTCCCAGCCCGCTCTGTACGGTTCCAGGCCCAGCCCGCTCTGTCCGGTACCAGGCCCAGCCCGCTCTGCAGGCTGATTCATTCTTGTATCATTATAGCATATTTCTGTATATATAACACAATTATCTTCCAGCACCTCGACCTGCCCCGGCGCCAGTGCAATGACCTGGCAGACTTTGTGCTACTCCAGCGCACACAAGATAAATTATTGCGCCTATTTCTGTGCGTACACGCACAGAAAATGACCTGTCTACTAATAATATGTGTTTCACACGGCTGATCATGTAGAAAAATACTCATTTTTTCTTAAACAATGATGAAATATGGGTGTCATGCTAATACAGGCAAGCGAAAACAGTCAAGTCCGAAATTGTGTGTAAAATACCTTTAGGCATATTGCTTCGTTTTTCATGCGGCCTGCCGTTGTTGCTGTCCTGCAATCGCCATCAGTTTCCTTGGAACTTCCGATGCCAGCAATGACTCATAGGTCTTATGTTCGAAAATCGCTTTCTGCAATTGGAGCACATCATTCCTCTCCATCAGTACAGCTCCCATAAGACGAAGGATCGACCGACTGTTCGGAAAGACTCCCAATGCCTTTGAGCGGCGCTTCAGTTCTCCGTTCAGCCTTTCTATGTGGTTGGAGGTTCGGAAAAACCTCCGCATCCCGTTCGGAAGGGTCATTACGGTCATGGCGTCTTCAAAGCCTTCGTCCAGACACTCCATTGCTGCTTCTGCTACATCCCTGTAGTCCTCGATGATGGAATTTCTTTTCCTCCTCGCCGCTTCTATCGTCTTGCTGTTGAACATCTCGTGCAGTTCGGTCGAGAGTCCCGCCTGATACTTCTTCGGTGCTTTATCTGTTATGTTCCGGATAAAATGGAACTGACATCTCTGCCATGGAACTCCGGGATATTGATTGGTCACAGCATTTATTATGCCTTCATGGGCATCCGATGTGATCATGAGGAGTCCGGTAAGGCCACGTTTTTTCAAACCGCGAAAAAACGCGTTCCAGGTTTCTTTCGTTTCGGCGTGACATACATCAAAACCGAGGATCTCTCTTGTTCCGTATTCATTGACTCCGTAGGCGATCATGAATGCCTTGGATATGATTCTGTGCTTTTCTCTTACCTTGAAATATGTGGCGTCGACCTCAAGAAAGGGGTATCTCCCTTCCAGCGGTCGGCTTCGGAATTCTTCCACTTTTTCGTCGAGTTCTTTGCACAGGTCTGATACTGTCGATTTCGTATAAGTTTCACCGCAGAGCGTTTCCACTACCTTTGCGACCTTGCGTGTGGAGACCCCGTTTACCACCATCTCCGCCATGCTGGCGATGAGCGCTGCCTCACTGCGTGAGTAATTGTCGAAAATCATCGTCTTGAACGGAACGTTTCTGTGTCTTGGAACATGTAGTGTTATCCTGCCTATACGTGTTGTGAGATCTCGGTCTCTGGAACCGTTGCGACTGTCTGTCCGCTCGTCTGAACGCTCATAGGGTGCCGCTTTGAGCTGTTCTGCCGACTCCGCTTTCAGGACGCTGTTCAGACTGTCCTGAAGCAGTTGACGAAAAGCCTCATCACGGTCATTACAAAGTAATTGTAGTATTTCTTCCTGATTTAATGTAATATTGAGTTGAGCCATCGTGTTCTTCCTCCTTGGTACTATGTTGTTTTGGTAGACTTACATTATACCTAAAGGTCGAGCATCTGGCTCTTTTATTATTAATTTACACCATTATATGGACGTAACCGCGAAAACGCACATAAAGACAACCTTCGACTTGATTTCTGTGCGCACACGCACAGGATTTTGGATAAGAGCAGAATTTGTGGGCTAGTTTGCCTTTGCTCGAGGTCAAATAATTACACATAACTGACCGTTTTCTACATAATTGCATAAATTACATTAATTTCCACACAGGAAGGTGGTAATCTTATCTCACCCACTTAAGTTGGAAGTGAAATCAGAACACAAGGAGGTTTAGAAGCAGAGATGAAAAGCGAAATGAGAACAGCGCGTGATACGTTAGTAATCAACAACGGAGCGATACAACTTAATTATCTTAATCTAATATCTGTCTTTCTCAAAAGGGCGATAAATATTGAGAAGAAAACACTCAACTCTATGAAACAAGAACTTTCACTATTGGAAGATTGCCAACTTCATATCCACCGAAGGAATGGCAAGATTACTTTTGGGTGCGTGCAAATTGGCGATACCAGGGAAACAGGTATAACAAAGGATATTGACAGGGTTCACGAGTTGGCAAGGTGCGCATATCTGAGAGACTGCATAAAAGCATCAGAGCTCCAAATAAAAAGAATGGAGAGAGTAAGAGATTCAGCAGACAGCGCATTTCTGGAATCTCAGCTGATGACCAAACTCGGCAAATACGCCGATGCTGATCTGGATATCTGTCGCATTATATTCACACAGGAGCAGAACGAATGGCTTGATGAACCCTACTCCCCAAATCCTTTTCACCAGGAAAATCTGAAATATGCCACCCGCGGAGGGTTGCCTATGCGTTCAAAATCAGAAGCGAGGATCGGCAACCGTCTCGAAGACATGGGACTACCCTACCGCTATGATGATTTGGTCAGAATAATAAGTGACGGGCGCGGACCACAGCCGTATAAAGATAACTACTTCGCGGACTTCAAAGTCCCAAACCTACTGGGCGGAATTACCATCCATGAGCATTTTGGAGCATTTCAAATTGACAATTATGCTGATAACTCCCTCAGAAAATTAAATGACTATCACGATTATACCGTAGTAGAGTTGTCAGGCAGGCCTTTAAGCAGCGATGAATTTACATGGTCATTTGAAAACGAGGTCACCCTTCAGGATGACCTCGATAAAATACTGCTGAAAATGATTATGCCCGGCTTCTTCTATTAAAAGATCTTAATCTCATGAAAAACCTTAATTCTCAGAAGCAGGTAATGCTTAGAAGCACATAGACACCTAGAAGTACCTGAACACTCCTTTGACTTTGCCCAGGATCTTGACGTCATTGACGATGATTGGGCTCATGCAGGAATTCTCCGGCTGAAGTCTGATATGATCGGCTTCCTTGTAGAAGGTCTTGACCGTGGCTTCGCTCTCGAATCCGTCGACCATGGCAACTACCATGTCACCATTGCGGGCCGTATTGCACTGTTCGACCAGAATGTAGTCGCCGTCCATGATGCCAGCCTCGATCATGCTCTCGCCGTGGACCGTCAGCATGAAGGTCGTACCGTTTCCGACGAACCTGGCAGGTACCGGGAATGAATCCTCAATGTTCTGCTCAGCCAGGATAGGTGTGCCCGCGGCGATTCTGCCGACGACAGGAACGTCAATAACGTCCGCGCGTTCAACCTCAGGCCCGCGGTCTGCAGCTCCGCCGCCAGGAAGGACGCTGAAGCCACCCGACGCAGCCCTTACAGCCTCGAGCTGATCAAACCCTTCGTCAACCACAAGAAGCGCACGCGGTCTGGCAGGGTCTTTTCTCAGATACCCTTCCTTCTCCAGGTTCGCGATGTCTTTGTGGACAGTGGATGTGGACTTGATTCCCAGAGCGCTGCAGATTTCCCTGACAGTCGGCGGATAACCCTTCTCACGGATTTCCTTCTTCATATATTCAAGTATTCTCTTTTCACGTTCTTTCATTCGTTTGTCCTCCGAATTCAATCTGCCGCTCTGACACCCCCGCATCAGGCAGCAGAGAAAATTTGTTCTCCCCTTCTGCAAACATATTATCACAATTAAAAGAACAATGCAAACATTTGTTTGCATTGTTCGCTATTTTTTCTGTTTTGCTACTCTACCCCAACGTCGGCTTCCTCTTCCTCCTTGCGCCTTTTAAGCAGCCACCTTATGAGGAACAGAATGATTGCCAATGCAGCAACGCCAATTGCTATGAGTACCCACAGCAGCGCACCGAGTCCTGCCTCGTCAAGATCCTGATACTGATCAGGGCCTGCGAGAGGAACATTATTGTCGCCTATGGTCGTATTGCCGTTCGCACCCGCATTGGCTCCTACCGGATTTCCGGCTGTTCCAGGAGCGATCGCGACAGGGCCGTTCTGTCCCGCAGCCGCGCCATTAGCGCCGGCTGCTCCGTTTGCGCCCTGGTTGATCACAACGGTTTCACCATTCGCCAGCTTACTGTAAGTGAAGGTGAACACATTCTTCGATGGGTCATCAGATAATGTCAACCCCTTATTGAAAGCATCAGGCAGATATCCTTCGATGTACTTGTAGGATATAACCGGCTTATCTCCAGGCATGCCATAGTACGTATCGCTGGCGATGAGAGTGCCGCCCGACTCATCCTGGTAGTTTACCGTGTACGCTACCAGACTGCCCTTGATTCCGTATGCGACCTCATAGGTCACATCCGTTGTCGCATTGAATGTTAACTGCGGCGAAGCCTCATCGTTATCATGGCCTGTGGTCCTGAATCCGCGGGCGTAATATTTTGTATTTGTCACGACTACATCATCGAGGCTTATCGTAACAAGCTCCTTATACGCGTAGTCGTTAGAATCCTTCGTCTTGCCTTTGTACGTACCCTGAAGTCCGGAGTATACAGTCACATTGTACTTGTATCCGGCCTCGTTTGAAGAATCGTTCGCAGGATCATCTGTTGGCTCTGCCCAGACCGCTGCTGCGCTGAAGGTCAGCGCGAACATCAGCATCACAGTCAGAATAGTGATCAGTTTTTTCATGCCTCATCACCATCCTTTCTGTCTTTGCGTCTGCTTAGCAATGCGAGCAGGCCGACTATGAGAGCCAGCGACATGATCAGAAGTCCCTTCATAAGATCAAACGGGTCACCCGTCCTCGTCGCGCCGTCCTGTATAACGCGCTGTCCCGGTTCAACGATTTCAACTGCGTAGGCCAGTCTCACGACGCCCTTCGTATCCCAATAGTCGTTGACCTGAGTCTCGCCGTCCAGTTCCACATGCAGAGACGTTTTTCCGCTCTGACCAGGCGCCAGCTGCTGTATGAAGAAGTAGTCCCTCGTGGCGTTGGTTGCCTGGTGCAGTCCTTCCAGTCCGCCGGTCTTTGTCTCTCCGCCTACCTCAGAGTTGTCGAAGTAGGTCGTTTCCGTACCGTCAGGACCGATGTTCTTGAGCACATATGTATAACCGCCGTTCTCCGCGACGTCTTTGCTCTCTTCCAGGGTCTGCAACACATCGTTCAGCATGTACCATTCCGTGGTTTTGCCGGAATTGTTGGTGTATGTCACCTGGTAGTCCAGCTTATCGCCCGGTTCCAGATGTGACAGGTAAGTCGCCAGATCAGACGATTCAAAGTTGCTGCTGATTTCAGACCCGTCAAAGGAGCAGGCCGCATCGTCTACGGAATACTCTTCCGCAAAGGCAGCATAAGGCGCCGCCAGCACAATTGTCATTGCCATCAGGAAGGCAATCATGAAGTTTTTCTTTTTCATTGCCTTTCCTCCTTAATGAACCGTCAGCGTGTCGCCCGAAACTGTAACGTTCTCGACACCCCATGAACTCTTGATGGCATCATTGATGTTGTGCGGCTGCAGAACCTGCACTTCCGCTTCAACACAGATGGTCTTGCCGTCATACCTGTAGGTGAACTTATATACATCACCTTCATGTGAAGGGATGAGGTTTGTATCGCTGATGTCTGTCGCGATTGAAGCATCAAGCTTCAGATAATCGATGAGAGGCTCTGTAACCTCCTGACCAGCCAGCTTCTTTGTGTAGTAGTAAACAGTACGCTCCGGCGTCGTCTCCTCATCGTTTATCTGCCACGGACCTTCGTTGTAATCCTTGTTTCCGTAACCCAGATGGATCAGTGAAGGCTTCATCGTCGTATCCTTGCTTCCGTCCTCGTTGATCCAGTACTTCTTCAGTATGATGCGCGCGTACTGATCTACGGCATCGACTGTATCGGTTCCAGTCGCGTTCTGCGCGGTAATGACCTCTTTGTATACTTTGCCAGGTACGATCGTGCCAATTGACCCCATCAGAGCCCCGGAACCGCTGTCCGCACCATTAACAATCTTTCCGTTTTCCTGCAGGTGAACGCTGACGTGATCCAGTTCAAAGGTCTCGTCCAGATTACTGCTCCTGATGTTGAGAGCCGCCTTCGCGACCATGACGCCGCCGCACGCAAAGAGCAGAATAGCTGCGATTGTCATAGCCAGGGTGCGAGTTGATCGTTTTTTCATTCCAAACTTCATACCGGCACCCCCCTTACTCAACCGGCACTACCTTCTTTTCCCAGCCGTCGGGAACGATGTAATATCCATCGTCACCGGCCGCCAGAGGCAGTGACTCATGCACGACAGTAATATCCATTTCCGCTGTCGCTTCGCCGACAGGGATATCTTCTACAAGAACTTTAAGCGGGCTGGTCTTGCCGCTGCTGGAATCCGACTTGGCATGAAGCACATGCTTGTAGTACCAGAAGCCATCCGTTTCCGAATGGTACCAGTC
>CADAHK010000065.1 GCA_902787725.1 uncultured Eubacteriales bacterium
TAAGTACGATAAGCTCTGTCACCATCTTCACATGTCGGCCCAGAGCGGCAGTGACAAGGTGCTAAAGGCGATGAACAGGCCTTATGACAGCAGGCAGTATATTGAAATGGCGAGAGCGCTGTATGAATTCGACCCGTGCTACGGGCTTTCGACGGATATAATAGTTGGATTCCCGGGGGAGAAGGAGAGCGATTTCAACGAAAGTTATGGGCTTGTCGCGGAATGCTGCTTTTGCAGGACGCATGTGTTCAAGTATTCAAAGAGACCGGGCACCAAGGCAGCTGAGATGAAGGATCAGGTTTCGCCTCAGGTCAAGCAGAGGAGGAGCGACGAGCTTCAGGACGCCGCCGCAAAGGCCGCCAGGATATTCTTTGAAGTAAATATTGCCTTTGCGGGAGAAGGACGGACGGAAGAGGTGCTGTTCGAGGAAATCGTCGAGGCGCAGTCCGACGGCGAGGGCATAACAAAAGGCGACAGGCTGCTGACCGGATACACCGGAAACTACATAAGAGTCTATGTGCCTGCCGGCGAGGACGCCGAGGCAAGGCTTGGGGCTTTTGCAAAAATAAGACTTGAGGCACTTTTCAGTGACGGAGTCACGGCAAGTGTGGTAGAATAATTGGGTAATAACAGAAAAGGAGATTCTGATATGAGCGATTGTTTATTTTGCAAGATCATAGATGGCGAGATTCCATCGAACAAGGTTTATGAGGACGATAAGGTTCTCTGCTTCCACGACGTGGATCCGCAGGCGCCTGTACACTGCCTGCTCATTCCGAAGAAGCACATTCCGTCGATCGACGAAGTTACTGAAGAGGACGGAGACATCCTGGCTTACATGATGCTCAAGGTCAAGGAAATCGCGGCGGAGCTGGGACTGGAAAACGGCTACAGAGTAGTCATCAACTGCGGCGAGGACGGACTGCAGACCGTGCAGCATCTGCACCTGCACATACTCGGCAAGAGAAAACTCTCATGGCCTCCGGGCTGATTGAGGCAGGCCTCAAAAACGGGTCAAAATTTGACTTGCATTAGCATTTCATTAATTGTATAATAACTGACGTTGCAGGATGACCTTTGTCATTAAGACAAGGACCGTTTTATAGACGAAAATAAGAAAAAGTCAGGAGGTGAAACGGGAATGGCACAGGTAATCGTAAGAGAAAATGAAAGCTTAGAAAGTGCTCTGAAGAGATTCAAGAGATCATGCGCCAGAGACGGCGTCATGGCTGAGGTCAGAAAAAGGGAGCATTACGAAAAGCCGAGCGTAAAGAGAAAGAAAAAATCTGAAGCTGCCAGAAAAAAGGCTAGGAAGTACTAAGCGAAAATATGCACTTGAAACGGCATCAGTTATGATGCCGTTTTTCATAGGAGGAGAAAAATGTCATTAAAAGAAAAACTTAACGCGGATTTCAAGGAAGCGATGAAGGCTAAGGACAAGGTCCGCAAAGACACAATAAGCTTTGTAAGAGCCGCAATCAAGCAGGTTGAAGTAGACACAAGAGAAGAAGTTGACGATCAGGGAGTTGCGTCCATCCTGGCTAAGCAGATCAAGATGAGAAAAGACGCCCTCAAGGATTTCGAAATCGCGGGCAGAGACGACATGATCAGCGAGTACATGGCGGAGATCAACGTACTCATGGAATACATGCCGCAGCAACTGACGAATGAGGAAATCAAGGACATCGTCAGGGAAACCGCTAAGCAGATCGGCATCGAAGCCGGAAGCGGCAAGGCAGGCATGGGCAAGCTCATGGGTCCTGTAATGGGAAAAGTCAAGGGACTCGCAGACGGAAACGATGTAAAGGACATCGTGCTTGAGTTCCTCGGATAGATGAGCGGTTTTCTGCCTGTAAACAGAGAAGAAATGACCGAAAGAGGCTGGGAGCAGGCCGACTTCGTGCTCGTCACGGGGGACGCTTATGTGGACCATCCTTCTTTTGGTACAGCGATCATCAGCCGGCTCCTGGAGTCGCGCGGATACAAGGTCGCCATACTGGCCCAGCCCGACTGGCGCAGCGCCGATGATTTCAGGCGCTTCGGCAGGCCGCGTCTGGGTTTTCTCATTAACAGCGGAAATGTTGACTCCATGGTCAACAACTACTCGGTATTCAAACACAGAAGAAAATTCGACATATATTCAGCCGGAGGCAAGACAGGCAACAGACCGGACAGGGCAGTAATCGTCTACAGCAACAGAGCCCGGGAAGCATATCCGGGAGTTCCGATCGTAATCGGCGGACTTGAGGCGAGTCTCAGGCGCTTCGCCCACTACGACTACTGGGACGACAAGGTCAGGCGCTCCATACTCATGGACAGCCGCGCCGACATACTGATATACGGAATGGGAGAGCGGGCCGTGCTGGAGATCGCGGAGGCCCTGGACGGCGGCATCGAAGCCGCGGACATAAGCTGGATACGCGGTACGTCCGTTAAAGCAAAGGCAGCCGAGCGGGGAGGAAGTCTCTTCATCGAGGACGATGATGTTGTGCTTCCGGCCTACGAGAGCCTTTTGCCCGAGAGTTATTCGGAGAAATCCGGTGACACGGCGGCATCTGACGCAGCGGAAGCAGCAAAGGCGGCTTACTGCCGCAGCTTCGCCCTGCAGTACAGGAGCAACGATTCAGTTACGGGAAAGAGGATTCTCGAGGAGTATCCCGACGGAACATATGTGGTTCAGAATCCGCCTCAGCCGCCTCTTGAGGGAATGGATCTGGACGACCTGTACGATCTGCCTTACATGAGGGAGTGTCACCCGATATACGATGAAGAGGGCGGCGTTCCTGGCATGACTGAGGTCAGATTCAGCATCACCGCAAACCGCGGATGCTTCGGCGGGTGCGCCTTCTGCGCCATAACGTACCATCAGGGACGCGAGGTCAGAGGCAGAAGCAAGGAATCGATCGTCCGCGAAGCAGAGCTCATGACACGCGATCCGAAGTTCAAAGACTACATACACGATGTTGGAGGGCCGACGGCGAACTTCCATCACCCGTCGTGCAAAAAACAGCTGGAGCACGGCATGTGCGGCAGCAAGGACTGTCTTTTCCCGAAACCGTGCAGTCAGCTTGACACAGACCATTCGGACTACATTGACATTCTGAACGCGGTCAGGGAACTGGACGGAGTCAAGAAGGTGTTCATACGCTCCGGCGTCAGGTTCGACTACGTGATGGCAGGCGCGAAGAAGGGCGGCAGCGGGAGACAGTTTCTCAGGCAGCTATGCGCACACCACGTGAGCGGAGTCCTGAAAGTTGCGCCGGAACACGCGTCTTCCGCGGTGCTCAGGCAGATGCACAAGCCGGACATAAGCGTTTTTGATGCCTTTGCAAGAGAGTACAGAAGCGAAAACGAGAAGCTGGGGCTGAAGCAGTACATGATTCCGTACTTCATATCGTCCCATCCGGGAAGCACCCTGGATGACGCCATAGAGCTGGCGCTGTACATGAAGAAGACGGGATTCGTGCCCGATCAGGTGCAGGACTTCTATCCGACGCCGGGAACTCTGGCCACGTGCATGTACTACACGGAGCGCGATCCGTTCACAGGACGGCCGGTGTACGTCGCCAAGGACCAGAATGAGAAGAGAATGCAGCGCGCGCTGCTGCATTTCCACAAGAAAGAAAACCGTAAAATGGTGATCCGGGCCTTGCGCGAGGCAGGCCGCGAGGATCTGATACCGGTGCTGACATAAAAGGGGCCGCGGGGCAGGACAGTTCCGCGGCTTTATGGTATTATTAGTGCAGGAGGAAGGGGAATGAGCAGAATCAACGAAGTGGTAAAGGCGCTGAGCCAGTCGAGGCGCATGTACCAGCGGATAATGAAGAGAAAAAGATACACTCATTTCTACACAAATGAGATCTACACACCGGGATGCAAAGGCACCGATGCGCCGATGAACATCCTGGCTTCCTGCGATAACCTTGAGTACATGGAATACCTGCTCAAGGAGAAGAACATGGCAGGCAAAATCCAGCTCATATACGTTGATCCGCCGTTCTTTTCGAACAGCAGGTACCAGGTTTCCGTGCGTCTGGAATCGGACAATCTGGGCAAGTCCCCGGCCATAAAGACGGGCGCCTACGACGATACATGGGAGGACAGCCTCCAGCAGTATCTGGCCATGCTCGGCGTGAGGTTCATGCTCATGAAGGAGCTCCTGTCCGACACGGGATGCATATGGGTGCACCTGGACTGGCACAGCGCCCACTACATGAAGACCCTTCTGGACGAGATCTTCGGATACGATAATTTCATCAACGAGGTGGCGTGGACATACAAATCCGGCGGAGCGTCAAAACGCAGCTTTGCCCGGAAGCACGACACGCTGCTTTTCTATGCAAAGACAGGAAAATACAAGTTCCACCCGCTGAAGGAGAAATCCTACAACAGGGACTTTAAGCCATACAGATTCAAGGATGTCGAGGAGTTCCAGGACGAAATCGGCTGGTACACCATGGTAAACATGAAGGACGTGTGGTCCATCGACATGGTGGGTAGGACCTCCCATGAGAGGACCGGATATGCCACCCAGAAGCCCGAAAAGCTCCTTGAGAGGATAGTTGAGTCCTGCAGCGATGAAGGAGACCTCTGCGCTGATTTCTTCGCCGGTTCGGGCACTATGGGCGCCGTATGCGAACGCATGAACCGCCGCTGGATAATGTGCGACGAAGGCGATGTCTCCGTGGCGAATCAGATCAGAAGGTTCGTTACAGGCAAAGTCGATGACGACAGGCGCTTTGGGGCTTTTGCAGTAGAGAGAAAAGAGAAGAATCCTGACGAAGCGCTGAGCCGTCTCGTGCGGTGCAGCCAGGACATGGGATGCCTGAGGATAAAGGACTACGTGCCGGACGTGATGAAGCTTAGCGACGCGGACGAGGAGATAGCCGTGAAGTACCTGCACGACGATAGCAGGTCGTGCATAGATTTCTGGAGTCTGGACGCGGATTACGACGGAAAGGTTCACAGGGCCGGCGAGATAATAGGCGGACGCGACTTCTGCACGCTTCCTGAAGGCAGTCTGCACATCATAGGGTACGACGTTTTCGGGAACCGGTTCTGCTGGGAAAATGAAGAAGAATAGATAATGATCTGAGAAGATAGTATAATCGTGTTATGAAAAAACGGATTTTCAAAGAGGAAAACTACAAACTGAGCAAGTGGTCGGGCGGAAGCACCAGGGAGCTGGCCATATATCCGGCGAACGCCGAGTATCTGGACAGGGATTTCCTGTGGAGGCTCAGCAGCGCCGACTCGGATAAAGAGGAGTCATCCTTTACGAAGCTTCCGGATTACGACAGGATCCTGATGGTCCTGGAAGGTTCGGTTGTACTGGCTCACGGCGAAGAGCGCACGGCAAGTCTGGGCGCGTGGGAGAGCGACGCCTTTGACGGGGCGATCAAGACAAAGTGCTTCGGCCAGCTTAAGAAAGACTACAACCTCATATACCGCAAAGGCACCCATGGCCGCATGGAACTCATCGAACTGACCGACCAGGGGCACGCGATTGAGTGCTCGGAGTCGGGATGCAGGTGCATCGGCATATACAGCGCGGAAGGCTACGCCGTGGTGTCTGTAAACGGTCAGACGGACATGGTCAAGGAAGACCAGCAGATGGTCATCGAGCTGGCCCCTGAGGATGAGATAAAACTGTCGGTTATGGGACAGGGTAAGTGCATCTTCACCGAGGTTGCTTTTGAGAGAGACGAGGTGCTGGACTTTTCAGGAGGATTCGGTTACGGTGATGACGGCTCCGGTGCCGAAGGTTCTAGTGCTGCAGGTTCCGGTGCCGGTGGTTCAGGCGCTGGCAGTTCCGTTGCCGGCGGCCAGTCGGATTACATGCTGGCTCTGAAACTGTCACTTGGCAACAACAGGTGGAGCCAGGCAATGAACCGGATGAAGAAGAAGGGCGTGCTGCACAGTCCTGCGCTTGATAAAAAACTGCGCACGTTGGACAGGTTCTTTGTGACGGGCATCGTATGGGCGGTAGGCGTCATAATATGCCTGCTCCTGTTCCTGGCGGGGCTCAGTCCGAGGGCAGTATTCGGACTGATTATCGCGTTCTCCATCGTTGACGTGTTCTTCATTTCGCCGATGATCTATCTGGCGGTGCTGCCGAGACCGCTGTCGGCCCACATAAAGAACGCGGATGAGCTGAACACCTACGAGCGGCAGATTTTTGAGGAGCAGCTCAACTACGATCCGCGCCAGGAGAGTCTGATGCGCAAATACAGAGACAGAAAGGGCGAGACGTACAAAGGCGCCGCCGATTTCTGGAGAAAGATGAACAAAGACGATTAATCAGGCAAAGGCAGCCTGACGGAGATTTATGTTTGAACTGATTGCAACAGCCACATTCGGTCTTGAAGCGGTAGTGCGCAGAGAGATTGAAGATCTTGGCTATGAGATAATTAAAACAGAAGATGGCAAGGTGACCTTTGCCGGTGATGAGCGGGCTTTAGTCCGCTCTAATTTATGGCTCAGATGTGCCGACAGGGTGCTCCTGAAGGCGTGCGAGTTCGAGGCGCTGGAATTCGAGGACCTGTTCCAGGGAATCAAAAGCTACCCGTGGGAATCGCTCATTCCTGAGGACGGCAAGTTCACTGTCACATGTTCGACGGTCAAGTCCAAGCTGCACAATCCGCCGGCGATACAGAGCGTATCAAAAAAGGCGGTCGTGGAACGCATGAGGTCGGCCTACGGAATCGAAAGGTTCGCCGAGACGGGCGCCGAATACACTATCAAGGTGACCATGCTGAAGGACAGGGCCACAGTAACCGTTGACTCAAGCGGCACGGGTCTGCACAAGCGCGGATACCGCGTGGCGAACGTTGACGCCCCGATGAAAGAGACTCTGGCCGCGGCCCTTGTTAAGCTCAGCTTCTTCAGACCGGGCAGATTACTGGTCGATCCTTGCTGCGGCAGCGGAACAATTCC
>CADAHK010000066.1 GCA_902787725.1 uncultured Eubacteriales bacterium
GGTCCGGTATTTGCTGAGGCTCTGACGAGAATTCACTGCAACGAGTCCATCAGCAAGATATTCGAGGGTAACAGATTCTAGATGTATGTAATAGCCGGCCTGGGAAATCCGGGCAGACAATATGAAAAAACCCGTCACAACATGGGATTCATGGTCGCGGATGTATTCGCGGCCGCCCATGGAATTGACGTACGCAGGATAAAGCACAAGGCTCTCGTAGGTGAGGGCCGCATAGGCGGCGAGAAGGTGCTCGTGGTCAAGCCTCAGACGTACATGAACCTGAGCGGCGAATCTCTTCGCGAGGTCGTGAATTACTACGACGTTCCAATGGAGAACCTCATCGTAATCTATGATGACATGGATCTGGAAACCGGGGCGCTCCGCATAAGAAAGAAGGGCAGCTCAGGAAGCCACAACGGCATGAAATCTGTGATCTACCAGCTTCAGTCCGATGAATTCCCGCGCATCCGCATAGGCATAGGTTCACCGGCGGAGGATGACTGGAAGGACTTTGTAACAGGGCAGGTCACTGATAAAGAGGCGAAGATTCTGTCGGAGACCATAAAGAACGCGGCTGATGCGCTGGATTGCATCATAACCGACGGTATTGACATAGCGATGAATAAGTTCAATACAGGCAAAAAGCATGAAAATGATTAACATAGCCGGTGCGTCCGAGGGACGCATCGCGCCTTTCATAGCTGAATCAAGACAGGAAAGAGATGGTCAGTGTCTGATCGTGGTACCCACACTAAACAGGGCGCGGCGGCTTCAGACAGACCTTTCTTTTTTTAATGGGGACGAACAGATTTATATACTGCCGCCTGAAGAGGACAGCGCCATCGCATATGAAGCAAAGAGCAACGAAACGCTGCTTGAGCGCATGCGCGTGCTTAAGGCCATTACTGGCAGCGAAAGATGCACTGTCATAGCGCCAGTAACCGGAGCGGTCAGAAAACTGCCCCCTAAGGAGATATTCACGGAGAATGTTATTGAGCTCAGCGTGGGTCAGGATGTTGACCTGGCCTGGCTGCGCGGCCGTCTGGCGCTTCTTGGATACGAGAGAGCGTCAATGGTCGAAGCCAGAGGCGAGTACAGCATGAGGGGCGGCATAATCGACATCTTCACCCCGGAAGGCGAGGATCCTTACCGAATAGAACTCTTTGATACTGAAATAGACTCCATCAGGGCCTTTGACATAGAGACTCAGCGTTCTGTAGAGAACCTCAGGAGTCTCACCGTATACCAGTGTTCTCAGATCGCAAGGGATGCTGAAGTGTTCTCGAAGGCTTCAGGACGCATAAAGAGAGCCTATGACAGGGCGATAAAACGCCTTAATGCCAAGGGAGATGACCGCAAGAGCGAGACAGGAGGCGGCAGCGACCTTAAAGCCGCCCTGATGAAGCGGAGAGACCAGCTCCTTGAGTATACGGAGGACATGATAAACCTCCAGTATCTTGAGAAGTTCCTGGGCTATTTCTATGACGAGACGGCGTATATCTGGGACTACATGGAGAATCCTCAGATTATCGTGGACGATCCCGCCAGAATACTTGAAACACTCGAAACGGCTGAAAAAGAGAGAAATTACGAGATCATGGAGCTCCTGGAGAGCGGCAGGGGGATAAAAGAAGACTTCGCGTCGCTATCGGGTCCGGATGATTTCTTCAGATTATATGAAACAGTTCCCGAGAAGGATCTCGACTGCACAATATTCACACCTTTTGTGATGACGATAAGAGGCGGCAGGGATACAGCTGAAAGCCCGTTCCTGACTGAACTCCGGCAGGTGCAGACAAGACAGATGCCTCAGTATGACGGTCACATGGACCAGCTAAAAGGGGACATAGAAGGTTACATAGCCAGGGGCTTTGATGTCAACATAGTCTGCAGTACGGAAGAGCGGCAGAAGAACATGCTGGAATTCATACAGCATGAGAATTTCAATGAGAGAACACTTCCGGGAAGATATGAAGCGGGGCATGTAAGGGTAATGAGCGGCAGTCTGTCGGCGGGAATGGAGCTGACGGACAGAAAAACCTGCTACATCTGGGAAGGAGACATATTCGGAGGCAGCAGAAAGACCAGAAAACGTCCGAAATCCACCAGAAGCGGCAATCCGATTAAAAGCTTTGCTGATGTACAGAAAGGGGATTATGTAGTCCACGAAAGTCACGGTATCGGCAAGTTCGCCGGCCTTGAACAGTTGGTTGTACAAGGCATGAAGCAGGACTTCCTTCGCGTGGAATACGCTGGAACGGACATGCTGTACATACCTGTTGACCAGCTTGACAGTCTCCAGAAGTACATAGGCGGAGACGGGGTTTCCCCAAGGCTGAACAAGTTGTCGGGAACCGAGTGGAAGGCAACAAAGGCAAAGGCGCAGGCAGCTGTTTCAGACCTTGCTGAAGAACTCATAAGGGTCGCCAACGTCAGACGCAACAGCAGCGGGTATGCTTTTGCAGAAGATACGGTCTGGCAGAAGGAATTCGAGGACAGCTTCCCTTACACGGAGACTGACGATCAGCTGCGCTGCATAGAGGAAATCAAGGCGGACATGGAAAAGCCTTATCCGATGGACAGGCTGCTCTGCGGCGACGTGGGCTTTGGAAAGACCGAAGTGGCGGCCAGAGCCATGTTCAAATGCGTAATTGAGGGAAAGCAGGCGGCGGTTCTGGTGCCGACAACAATACTGGCAAACCAGCATTACTACACTCTTAAGGAGCGGTTTGAGAAGTTTCCTGTAAGGGTTGAGATGCTTTCCAGGTTCAGAACGCCCGCCCAGCAGAAGAAGATAGCGAAGGACATAGCAAAGGGCGATGTGGACCTGGTAATAGGCACCCACAGACTGCTTTCGCCTGACATAAAGTTCACCGATCTGGGGCTTCTCGTCATAGATGAGGAGCAGAGATTCGGAGTGCGCCACAAGGAGAAGATAAAGCAGCTGCGTGAAAACGTTGACGTGCTCACCCTGTCGGCGACGCCGATTCCGAGGACTCTGCACATGTCTCTTTCCGGCATGAAGGACATGAGCACCATCGAGGAGCCGCCTGAAGGGCGCTATCCCGTTCAGACATACGTAATGGAGGAGGATTCCTTCCTGATCCGTGAGGCCATCGAAAAGGAACTGGCCAGAGGCGGGCAGGTGTACATTCTGAGCAACAGGGTGGATTCAATTAACCGTGTGGCCTCGACGATTCAGGAGCTGGTGCCGAACGCCAGCATAACCGTCGGACACGGCAGGATGAAAGAAACGGAGCTTGAGAACGTCATCATGGACTTTGCGGCGGGCGAGTACGACATACTCGTTTCGACGACCATAATCGAGTCCGGAACAGACATTCCTAACGTCAACACAATGATAATCCTCGACGCTGACAGATTCGGGCTTGCGCAGCTCTATCAGCTGAGGGGACGCGTCGGACGCGCGGGCAGAATTGCCTACACATATCTCATGTACAGAAAAGACAAGGTTCTGTCCGAGATCGCCGAGAAGCGGCTCAAGGCAATACGCGATTTCACAGAATTCGGTTCGGGATTCAAAATCGCCATGAGGGATCTGGAACTGCGAGGAGCAGGCAATATTCTGGGCAGGGAACAGTCCGGACACATGCTGGACATAGGTTACGAACTGTACTGCAAGCTTCTGGACGACGCCATGCAGGATGCCATGGACGAGACAGGAACTGCCGACAGGAAAAAGGACGCCGAGGCTGAGGTTACGGCTGTCAATCTGCCTGTTCAGGCGATCATACCTGAGCGGTACATAGATGATGAAGTCCTGAAACTGCAGATGTACAAAAAGATTGCGATGATCGCAACGGACGCTGACGCGATGGATCTCACGGACGAGTTCATCGACAGATTCGGCGATCCGCCGCTGCAGACTCAGAATCTGCTTCGCATAGCTGTCATCCGCGCAAAGGCAAAGCGGCTTGGAATTACCGAAATCTCACAGTCGGGATACAAGATCAAATTCTCGCTGGTTCCGGATGTTCGGTTCGGCCCGGACGTCGTTCCGAATCTCGTGAGCGAGTACGGCGAGCGTATTCGGTTCAACGGCGGCGCCAGACCGTTCATAAGGCTGACGTCCTCGGTCCGCACGGGCGAAGCGGGCCGTCCGGCTTCAGGAGATTATACGCAGGGAATACTCAGGGAACTGGAGAAGTTCTTTGAAGTTGCAGATAGAGAACAAACACATGAATAACAAACACACGAACAGTGATGAAACACGAAGAGTAAGGAGGCTTTTGCATGGTTAAGGTAGTTATTACGGCGCCGCGGGGCGCAATGGACAGTCTGATTGTTCAGGAAGCATTCAAGCACAAGGACATTGAAGTCGTCGGATGCGTGGGAACGCCCGGCAGCGATTACATAGGAAAAGACGCGGGACATGTCTGCGGTCTTGGCAGTGACATAGGCGCGCTTGTGTACGATGATATCGAGGCGGATACGGGCGCTCCTGACGAAAGCGGCGCGCGCATTCTCATCGATAAGTGCGACGTCGTCGTCGACTACTCGAGGATCGAGGTCAGCATGGACGTTCTCGAAAAGTGCATGGATCACGGCAAAGCGTATCTCTGCGGCACGACAGGCTTTTCCGACAGCCAGCTTGAAGCCTTTGCAAAAGCTTCGGAATCCATCGCTCTCATGCAGACGGCCAACACCTCTTATGTAGTTACCGTAATGAAGAAGCTGGTCCGCGAGGCGGCGCGGCTTCTTGAAGGCAAGGCCGGCATGGAAATCATAGAGGCCCACTCGGACACCAAACTGGACGCGCCTAGCGGAACCGCCATTGAGTTTGCCGAGGAAATGGCCGCGGGCATGAAAGAGGGTGGATACGACGACATCACTTTCCATTCGATCCGCGCGGGCAACACTCCGAGCAGCCACCACATCATCTTCGGCTGCCAGGGAGAGATGTTCCAGATCACTCACGACGCCTACGACTGGCGCTGCTACGCCATCGGCGCCTGCGACGCGATTCTCTATCTCGCCGCCCGCAGGGAAGCAGGAGAGCCCGGCTCATATACGATGTTTGATGTGATTGGGTAATCCAGAGTGGGCTGGCAATCCTGAGTTGTCTGGTAAGAGCCACTTCTGAGTCAAAAGTACAAAAGCGAGACGCGGTATCAAGGGTTTAGCGGCATCGTTTTGTACTTTGCCGTCTCATAAATAAAAAAAGTACAAGAGTGAAACGTAGCATCAAGTGCTGCGACAATCACCTTTTGTACTTTTTCTTGTTTTTGTTGAAAATAGTACAAATATCAAACGTATTATCAGGGCTTTCAGCGCTTGTGTTTTGTACCTATTGCCTGTTTAGCCTATGATTAAGCCAGAATTCGGTGAAAAAGGGGTTGACAGTTGAATGGGTATTCAACTATAATGAGGCCAAGATAGTTGAATGATTATTCAACTGATGTGGTGGTCAGTTGAATGGTATATGGATGAAAGACTGGGAGAATGATATGGGCAGAAATGAAAACACATGCGACTGCAATGTAGTGCACGAGGAATCAATCGAGCACGTAAGGAAGGAGATAGCTTCGGAAGATGAGCTTGCGAAGATGACCAAACTCTACAAGGTGTTCGGCGACAGCACGAGACTCCACATTCTGGCGGCGCTCAACTGCCATGAAATGTGCGTCTGTGATCTGGCGGTTCTGATGAACATGACTAAATCGGCAACGAGTCACCAGCTGAGAATCCTGAGGGAGAACAATCTGGTCAGATTCGAGAAGGTTGGCAAGCATTCGTACTACTCACTTGCCGATGAGCATGTAAGAGATATCCTCGACATTGCGCTCGACCATGTAAACGAATGAGACAGACAGGAGCAATAAGATGAGCGAACACAATCACAATCACGAGCATGAGCATGATCACGACAGCTGCTGTGAGCACGAACACGGCCACGACCACGAACACGGACACGACCACGGCTGCGGGTGCGACTGCTGCAACAAGGACTACAGCGACCTGCGCACCCATGAGCATCACGGTTTCATGGAGGAGCATAAAAAAGATGTCATATGCATGATATCGGGAGCGGTGCTCTTTGCCGCGGCACTGGTGCTTGAGCATACGGTGGGAGCGTATGTACTTCCGGTATGCATAGCCTCGTACATTATCCTCGGCCATGAGGTGCTGATTAGGTCGGCGAAGAACATATCCCACGGGGAGGTGTTCGATGAGAACTTCCTCATGGCCATAGCCACGCTGGCGGCATTTTGCATCGGCGACTTCACGGAGGCTGTTGGAGTCATGCTGTTCTACAACATCGGAGAAATGTTCGAAGACATCTCCGTAGACAGGAGCAGAGACCAGATAGCAGAAGCTGTCGACATGAGACCGGAGACAGTCAAACTCGTCCATTTCGGTGACTGCCACGATGGTGACTGCCACGATGAAGAAGGCCACAATGAAGAAGGCCATGATGAGCATGAGCACGTGCATATACATGAGATGCCTGCGGAGGATATAGAAGTCGGCAGCATCCTGCAGATTGACCCGGGCGACAGAATTCCGCTCGACGGAATAGTCGAAAGGGGAGAGGGCATAATCGATACTTCTCCGGTTACCGGAGAGCCTACGCCGGTTCATGCAAAGGCAGGAACGAAGATCCTTTCAGGCTGCATAAACCAGAGAGGACAGTTCTATCTGAAGGTTACAGCTCCGCTCGCCGAATCCATGGTATCAAAGATCCTGAACTCAGTTGAGAACGCTGCGGAGAACAAGCCTGAAATAGAGAAGTTCATCACGAAATTCGCGAGAGTATACACACCAATCGTTTGCGCGCTGGCGCTGCTGGTAGCGATTCTTCCGCCGCTGATCATGGGCGCTTCATGGAAGTACTGGATCGTGACGGCGATTACCTTCCTCGTA
>CADAHK010000067.1 GCA_902787725.1 uncultured Eubacteriales bacterium
TGAGTGCAAGACCATAGCGGTCTGCTACGACCTGCAGGTGGTTGATGAGCTGCCGGTGGAGGCCCACGACAGAAAGCCGGACTACGTAGTCTGCGAGACGAGCGTATTCAGATAAGCGACAGACGGACAACGAACAACGGACAACGAACAACGGACAACGGACAACGAACAACGGACAACGGACAAGAGGATAGATGAACATACTGGAGACTACAATTAAAGCGCAGGAGCTGTTCAGCGGTTTTGAACTCTGCCGGCTGCAGGAGCAGGAGACGCAGGTTCTGGCGGACAGGCTCAGGAGCAGGAAGATAACCATCGCGGTCATCGGCCAGTTCAAGCGCGGCAAGACGACGCTGATAAACAGCATACTCGGGAGCAAGCTGCTGCCTGTGGGCATCGTCCCAATTACGGCGGCTATCACAAGAATCGAGTACGCCCCGGACGCCGCACCGGGCACCCCAGACGCCGCACCGAACGGCGAAGCAGCTGCGGTGGACGGTGAAACTGCGACGGCGACGGTCTTCTTCACGAACGGCCTGAGCGAGCAGGTGCCGGTGAGCGACCTGCACGAGTACATCAGCGAGCAGGAGAATCACGACAACGAGCGCGGTGTGGCCGAAGTAGAGCTGCTGACCGACGCTGAGTTTTTGAAAGGCGGACTCACACTGGTGGACACACCGGGAGTCGGCTCAGTCCACGAGCAGAACTCAAAGTCCGCGATGGATTTTGCGCGGGAGAGCGACGGTGTCATCTTCATGCTGTCAGTCGACAGCCCGCTGAACCAGATCGAGGTGGACTTCCTCAGAAAGGTGAGACGTTTCGCCGGCAAGTTCTATTTCGCGGTGAACAAGATCGACCGTGTCGATGAGGACGAGCTGGAGGAGTATCTGGAGTACTGCCGCAGCCTCATCGTGGGAATCATGGAGCTGGACGACGAAGAAGCAAAGGCATTAAAGCTGCTGCCGATCAGCGCCCGCAAAGGCACCGGAGTCAGCGAGCTTACAGAACTTATAAGAGAAGACCTCCTCACCAGAGGAACAGAGATAATGGAGCGCTCAGTCGGCCTGAAGCTCCTTGAAATACTGAACAACACGCGCAGTCAGATATCATCGTACAGAGAAGTGCTTAAGATGGCGCCGAACGTCTTCAACAGGCGGTTCAAGGAGATGAGTCTGCTTTTGCATGATCAGAGGGAGAAGATAGACAGCCTCGAGGAGGGAACGTACCTCAGGGCGCGGCTCAACGAGGAGAAGGCGCTTCTGACGCGAAAGGTGCGGGAGCTCTTTGGGATTGAGTATTACTATTACGTTGACCGGGAAGACGCGGCGGAGCTCATGGACCGTGACGAGTTTGCGGCGGAGCTTACGGCGGTCTACGACGAACTGGAAAGCACTATAAACAGCATTTTCATGTACAAGGAAGAAAACGCATACGCGGTGGCGCGGCGAATCGAGGACCTGAACATCCTGATCCACGACATGCGCAAGCTCACTCGGCAGATAGAGAGGGAGCTCGCGGCGAAGTAGGGCTTCGGAACGGTATAACAATGGACGCAGCTTACAGAAAAAATCAGACAAACCTGATATTCAGCGGAATCGCGATCATAGCCTTTGGGATATGGTCGGCTCTTAAGCTGATTTTTTACATGGGAACAAACAGGGCCGCGGTGCTGATGAATCTGGGATTCATGGCTGCTGATGTTGACTCGCCAGAGTTGGTAATCAACATTGCTGCCGGCCTGATCATAGGCTTTTCAGTGCTGTTCCATCTGTTCCTGGGCTGGTCGGCCATACGCGACGCCATCGGGAAGATGAGATTCAGATTGTACATTCCTATCGCGGCCATATATGGGTTTGGGGTTTTCTCATCCTATGTGGATGAACTGTTTTCACACCGCGTGGATGTGACTTACGGGACGCTTTTTATTTCGTTCATCATAGACATGACGTCGGTAGCGGCACTTGTTTTTATAATAGTATCATCAAAAAACCTCAAGAAGATAAGAAGGGAGAAGGCGAGGGCCTGAGCAGTTTCACATGCAGGAAGATTTCCACTATTACGCTACATACTGCGCAGCACTGCTGGCAGGCTATAAACATGACGAAGCGATGCAGCTATGCTATTCGGCACAGCTTGTTGACTGCTGCACCCAGACCATGCTCGCCAGAACGGGGGGACCGAAAGCAGCGGCTACGACACAGCTGCAGCTTGAGCTTGCCGACGCTAGCACAGACCCTATAAGCCTGCAGGAGATGACCAGGATCTGGGCCTCGTTCCACTTCCTGCCGAAGGACCTTTACGCGAAGAAGAAGAGGTGCTCGCTCAGATACCTTAATAAATACAGACTCATATGTGATGTAAACAGCGACCTTCTGGTCGACACAGTCGAGCTGGCCAGAGGCGAAAGCCTGCAGGCGGCCGGGATAGCGATGCATGTTCTGGCCGACACATGGGCCCACAGATACTTCGCGGGAACCCCGTCATTTGTAATAAACAACGCCTCGTTTTTCCACGACCTTGAAAGTGGGGAGAGGATAAAGTTCAGCCACAATCCGAGGTCCGGAGACGACACGGAGAAGGGACTGTTCACGAACAGCGTTTACCAGACCAGCGAAAACAGCATCATGAATCTGGGACACGGCAGAGCGGGGCATCTTCCGGACTACAGCTACATCAGATACAGCTTCATGCCGGCGTGGGGAGACTTCGAAGTGATCGAGAAGGACAATCCGGCAGAATATTATAATGCCTTTGCGCAGATGGTATACGCCATGAAGTACATACGCGGCGAGGTTGAGACTTTTGAGAAAGAGGTCTACGACACGGACAGCGTGGAGAAGTACAAAGAGCTGATCATGGAAATTCTCAAGTCATCGCCTGATAAAACGGCGGATTACTGGAAACGCTTCGGCGAGAAGCTTTCCGGGCGCGAGGTCGAGGATTTCGAAGGGCGCAAATACGAAGAGGAATACATGGCCGCGGACGAGGAAGGCAAAAGCGAGACATATCTCGGCAGGTTCTTCCTGGCGGCGATGAGACAGAAGAGCATGGTCACTAGCAGGATATTCGGTTCAGGTAATATCCTGGCGGGTGTTTCCATAGATTACGATATCAAGGGCTTCAAGGGAATAAGAGACTACAGGCATATGGTCAATGAGCAGCTGAAGAAGATTGAGGAGGCGGGCAATGGGATTAACTAAACGCGTACTCAATGTAATCGCCAGCCTGATCATTCTGGCCCTAGGGGTGTTAATGCTGCTGGATCCGAAGAATTCATACAAATTAGTGGTGCTGCTTCTCATGATCACGCTGATCGTGAAAGGCCTGAGGCTTTTGGTTTACTACTTCAAAATGGCCAGGCATACGGTAGGCGGCATAGTATTCCTGTACCAGGGCGTGCTGCTTCTTGACGCGGGTATTTTCGCCCTGAGTCTCGATAATGTGCCTGTAGTATACACGATGCTCTATCTTATTGTCTGCATGCTGGTCGCCGGAGGCATCGACGTAATGCGGTCGAATCAGGCCCGCATAATGGAAACCGGAAAGTGGAAGCTGCAGATGGTCTATGGAGCGGGGAATATCATCCTGTCGATACTGGGCATTATATTCCTGTTCTCAGGGACATGGGTCGCAATTATTTACGCGGTGAGCCTGCTGCATTCGGGGGTTTGCAGGATGATTACAGCATTCAGAAAGACGGCAGTTGTTTACATTGGAGGATAAGCATGAGAGAGGACTACATAAAAGACATACTGGCGAAGGTAAAGGACGGGAGCATGTCCGAAGAGGCGGCTTTTGAGCAGCTGAAGGAACTGCCGTACAAGGAGATGGGGTTTGCGAATCTCGACCATCACCGCGAGATACGTACGGGCTTCCCGGAGGTGGTCTACTGCCAGGGCAAGACGCCTGAGCAGGTGAGGGACATCTTCGAGGTTCTGGCTCAGCACGGAACGGTAATGGGAACCCGCGCCACTGCCAGGGACTTCGCGGCGGTGCAGGAGAAGCTGCCGGAGGCGGAGTTTCATGAAGCGGCAAAGATCATAGTGTGCAAAGGCAAGCCGGCCTCAGCCGGACGGACTTCCGGCGGAGCAGAGGAAGAAAAGCTCGGCAAGGTCGCTGTCGTAAGCGCCGGAACTGCCGATATTCCTGTAGCTGAGGAAGCAGCGGTCACGGCAGAGACTCTGGGCAACGAAGTAATCAGAGTTTACGACGTGGGCGTGTCAGGGATACACAGACTTTTTGACAAGCTCGAGCTCATCAGAACCGCGGACGTGGTCATATGCGTAGCGGGAATGGAAGGGGCCCTGGCCAGCGTAATCGGCGGTCTGGTCGCGGCGCCTGTCATAGCTGTTCCTACAAGCGTCGGATACGGAGCGAACTTCGGCGGACTGTCGGCTCTTTTGTCCATGCTCAACAGCTGCGCCAACGGCGTGAGCATCGTCAACATCGACAACGGCTTCGGCGCCGGATACACTGCATCGGTCATAAATAAAAGACGCCCGTAGCTTCAACAAATAGTAGATACACATATAGCATATATGGTATAATAATTCGGTAAAAGTACTCGCGAGACACAAAAGATAAAGGAAGGTCTTTATGAAACCAAAATACAAGCGTGTGCTGATCAAGGTCAGCGGCGAAGCAATGGCCGGAGATCAGAAATTCGGCATCAACGAAGAGATGACAGCACAGACCGCGAAGATGCTCAAGGAAGTAGTCGAGGCAGGCGTGCAGGTCGCAGTCGTTGTCGGCGGGGGCAACTTCTGGAGGGGCAGAAGCTCCGAGAAGATGAACAGGGCGTCGGCGGACTACATCGGCATGATGGCGACGATCATGAACGCCATCGCTTTGCAGGAGGCACTGGAGGCTGACGGAGTTTCGACCGTCGTACAGACATCCATTCAGATGCCGCAGCTGGCGGAGGTCTACAACCGCAGGAGAGCGCTGTTCCATCTGCAGAAGGGACGCGTGGTAATCTTCGGCGGCGGAACGGGAAGCCCGTTCTTCTCCACGGACACCACGGCATCGCTGAGAGCGGCCGAGGTGGAAGCGGAAGTCATCCTCATGGCGAAGAACATCGACGCTGTATATTCGGATGATCCGAACAAGAACCCTGACGCAGTGAGGTTCACACACCTGACTCACGCGGAAGTGCTGGAGAAAGACCTTAAGGTCATGGACGCTACGGCGGCCGCAATGTGCAGAGATAACAACATCGCGATCCACGTCTTCGGACTGGCTGAAGAGAACGGCATCATGAGAGCGATCTGCGGTGAAGAAATAGGAACGATAGTGGAGTAACCCGGGAGGTAATAAAATGAGCGATTTTTCAATGGAACTTTTGGAAGAAAAGATTATTAAGAGCGAGAATCTCTTAAAAGAAGACCTGGCTACCGTAAGAGCGGGCAGGGCTAACGCGGCTATCGTGGACAAGGTAATGGTGGATTACTACGGAAGCCCTACGCCGCTGAAGGCACTGGCGAACATCAGCGTTCCTGAACCAAGAACACTGCTGATCACGCCGTTCGATCCAAAGAGCATCGCTGAGATCGAGAAGGCCATCAACATCGCCAACATCGGCATCAACCCGATCAACGACGGCAAGGTCGTAAGACTGCAGATTCCTCAGGTAACAGAGGAGCGCAGAAAGGAACTGACCAAGACAGTCAAGAAGATGGGCGAGGATACAAAGGTAGCAGTCAGAAATCTCAGAAGAGACGCCAACGACAAGGTCAAGAAGCTGGAGAAGTCCGGCGACTACACTGAGGACGACGTAAAGGACACTCTCAAGGAGATCCAGGAACTGACCGACAAGTCCATCAAGGAGATCGACGAGATCGTAGCAGGAAAAGAAAAGGAAATCATGGAAGTCTAGCCAGACAGCGCAACGGATATGGAACTGATAAAAGAACTAATGCCTCAGCACGTTGCCATCATCATGGATGGCAACGGCCGCTGGGCTAAGCAGAGAGGCGTACCAAGGGTAGCAGGTCACAGAGCAGGGATGGAAGCCATGAAGAAGATTGTGGACCATTCGGACAAGCTCGGAATCAGGTACCTTACAGTGTACGCTTTTTCTACAGAAAACTGGAAACGGTCGGTGGAGGAAGTCTCGGGCATATTCGGACTTCTTGTTGCCTTTGTAAAACGCGACCTTAAGGAGCTCATCGAAAACAACGTGCGCGTCGAGGTTCTCGGCGACTACTCGTCGATTCCTGAAGACGCCCGCCGTTCGCTTCAGAAGACTCTCGATGACACGAAGGACAACACGGGACTGCAGTTCAACATCGCGCTGAACTACGGCGCCCGCGACGAGATACGCCGCTCCGTGGAGGCTATAGCCGCTAAAGCAAAGGCAGGAGAGCTGGAACCGGAAGATGTCACTGAAGAGCTCATCTCAAGGGGCCTCTGGACGGGCGAAGACCACGCCTACAGCCCTGATCCTGAGCTCATAATCAGGACGAGCGGCGAGGAGAGGCTCTCAAACTTCATGCTCTGGCAGGGTGCCTACAGCGAGTTCGTGTTCAGCGACGTGCTGTGGCCTGATTTCACGCCGGAAGAGTACGAGAAGTGCATCGCCGAGTACCAGTCGAGAGACAGACGCTTCGGCGGCAGATAAAGATCGTTTCGGAGGGAAACAATGAAAACAAGAATTCTGTCGGGACTTATAATGCTCCCGCTTCTGGTAATAATAATACTTCGGGGATGGGTCCTCTTCGCGGGATGCTTCGTGCTGAGCCTTCTGGCCGTGTACGAATTCTTCCGCGGATTCAAGGAACTCAACATCAAGCCGAGCTACCCTATAGCCGTGGGATCTACGGTCCTGCTGTATCTGATGGGTATGCTCTGCTTTGTGGGGAGCTCCTTCAG
>CADAHK010000068.1 GCA_902787725.1 uncultured Eubacteriales bacterium
CATCCTGTTCCTGGACGAGCCGACGAACCATCTGGATATCGGTACCCTCAAGTGGCTCGAGCAGTATCTCAAAGGCTACAGGGGAACGATAATGATCGTATCCCACGACAGATACTTTCTCAACGAAACGGTCAACAGGATATTCGAGATAGAGCATGGTCATCTCAGCATATACGAAGGCAATTACGATTTCTACGCCGAAGAGCGGAGAAACAGGCGCGAAGTCGAGATGCGTCACTACGAGAAGCAGCAGAAGGAACTCGAGCGCCAGGAGGAGATGATACGCAGATTCAAGCAGAGGGGCACCGAGAAGCTGGCCAAGAGAGCGGCTTCCAGAGAGAAGCGCCTCAGCGCCATGGATCTCATGGAGCGCCCGGACGCAGGCCATGGCAAACTCAAACTGAACTTCAAACAGAATTTCCAGAGCGGCAAGGACGTGCTTCAGGCCGAAGGCCTCAGCAAGAGCTTCGGTTACGGCATGAACAGAGTCGAACTGTTCAGGAATGTTTCAATAGATGTCAAGCGCGGAGAGCGCGTGTGCATAGTCGGCGCCAACGGAATCGGCAAGACCACGCTCATCAGGATGCTCATGGGCGATCTCGTGAGCACCACGGGACACATCAGGGCAGGACACAACGTACAGTTCGGATACTACGATCAGGGGCAGCAGCTTCTGAACGACAGCAATACGGTTATCGGAGAACTGCAGGACGCCTACCACCTCTACTCGGAAGGCGAGCTGCGCAATATCCTCGGAAGGTTCCTGTTCAGAGGCGAGGCGGTCTTTCAGGAGATCGGCGATCTGAGCGGCGGAGAAAGAGCCAGACTGGCTTTGCTTAAGCTCATGATGTCGGGAGCCAACACGCTCATTCTCGACGAACCGACGAACCACCTCGACATAGAGTCAAAGGAGGTTTTCGAGGAAGCGCTGCTGGAGTTTCCGGGCACATGCATAATCGTATCCCATGACAGGTACTTTCTGAACAGAATACCGACGCGGATCATGGAACTGACGTCAGACGGACTTGTGAACTATCTGGGCAAATACGACTACTATGTCGAAAAGAAGCAGCAGATGATCGAATCCGGCAGCAAGTACGTGGCGTCTCTCGCAAAGGCAGCAGGCGGGGCAGCGGATGCATCCGGACCATCCGGACAGGAAGGCGTACAGCTGTCATCTTCGGAAGAGCGGAAGCTGAAGAAGGAAAAAGAGGCGGAGGAGCGCCGTCTTAACCGTAAGAGAGAAGCTCTTGAAAAAGAGATACAGCGGCTTGAGGAAGAGATAGAGAGCATACACGATGAACTCATGAAACCTGAGGTGATGACGGACCATGAACGGCTCAAATCGCTCAGCGACAGGATGGAGGAAGACAAGACAGCCCTTGACGAGGCTTATGAGCAGTGGCTTGAACTGCAGGAGTGATTTAGGTATAATTAAGGGTGCTTTTGGAGGTGTACGTTAATGTTACTAGATAAAGTAAAACAGCTTGTTGTCGATCAGATCGGCGTGTCCGCTGATGAGCTTGACATGGATACCAATCTGATGAACGATCTGGAAGCGGATTCGCTGGACGCCGTTGAGATAATAATGGCGATGGAGAGCGAGTTCGACATTGAGATACCCGATGAGGATGCTGAGAAGTTCCTCACAATAAGGGATATGGTGGAATACCTGGAGAGAACAATATGAAAAAACAGCAGACTAAAATATCCAACGCTGTAATAAGAAGGCTCCCTCGTTACAGGAGATATCTGAACGAGCTCAGAAAGAAGGGCGTGGACAAGATCTCATCCAACGAGTTCAGCAGCCTGATAGGATATACAGCTTCACAGATCAGACAGGATCTGAACAACTTCGGCGGATTCGGACAGCAGGGCTACGGATACAGCGTCGAGGGACTGTACAATGAGATAAGCGCGATACTCGGACTGGACAGAGAGTACAAGATGGTCGTGGTAGGCGCGGGAAATCTGGGCAAGGCCATAGTAAACCACACCTACTACTACAAGACCGGGTTCGTTGTTCAGGGCATATTTGAAGTTAATCCCGAACTGATCGGCACGCAAATCAACGGTGTCGAGGTCATGGATTACGAAGGCATTGTCGAGTTCGTCGAGAACAACAACATAGACATCGGCATTATATGCACCAACAAGGAAGTGGCCCAGGAGGTTGCTGACAAGCTTTGTTTCGCGGGCGTGAGAGGCCTCTGGAACTTCGCTCCGATAGACATCGAGACGCCGTCTCATGTCGCGGTCGAGAACGTCCACATAAGCGAGAGTCTGCACTCGCTGGCCTACCACATGAGCAGAGCTACAGATGATAAAAAATAAGCGGAACAGCGCTTCAGAATGTTTAAAATTAAATGACCGCTTCGATTGAAGCGGTCATAGAATTACGTTCCCGATTTAGAAACTAGCCTTCTTTAGGAGCATCTACAGGGCAAGCCTCTGCGCAAGCACCACAGTCGATGCAGGCATCAGCGTCGATAGCATAGATGTCGCCTTCTGAAATAGCTTCTACCGGACATTCGTCTTTGCAAGCGCCACAGGCGATGCACTCTTCAGAGATTGTATAAGCCATTACATTACCTCCTTATAATAACTGCAATTATCGAATTGATTATAGCATTTGCATAGAAAGAATACAATATGAAAGTTTATTCGTTATCAGGGAGAAGCGGTACCGGAAAGAGTTTTCAGGCCATCAACCTGTGCAAGGAAAAGAACATAGAGGCAATAATCGACGACGGGCTTTTCATATACCGTAACAAGGTTATTTCCGGCATTTCGGCCAAGCGCCAGCGCACCATAATCACCGCTGTCAAAGCGGCCATCTTCTCGGATGACGAGAGGGCGGAGGAGGCCAAGGAGTCCATCGCCCGCATGAAGCCGGAGTCTCTGCTCATCATCGGCACATCAGACGAGATGATCGACAAGATCGTCGCGCGTCTTGAGCTGCCTGAGCCGTCGGAGCGCATATACATTGAGGACATAACGACGGAAGAGGAGAGAGGCATCGCCCGCAAGCAGAGGAAAGAGATGGGCCAGCACGTCATCCCGGCCCCGACCTTCCAGCTCAGGAAGCAGTTCTCAGGATACTTCATGAAGCCGATGAGGATCTTAAAGGAGTTCGGCCCCGGAGGCGATCACTGGAAGGACGCTGCCGAGAAGTCTGTAGTTCGCCCGGCATACAGCTACATGGGCAAGTACCACATCTCCGAAAAGGTGATGTCGGACATCATAGAGTGCATCAGGGCTGATTCGGGAGGCATCAACGCGGTCGATAGTGTAATGGTCAAGGAGAACAGGGAGATGCGCAATGAGGGCATCGAGCTTGAAGTGGCCATCGACATGGATTACGGCGACAACCTTCCCGCAAAGGCAGAAGCATTCCAGACGAGGGTCGCTGATGAAATCGAGGGCATGACGGCCTTCAACGTCAACAAGGTGGACCTGCAGGTCCGCGATATTGTGTAAACAGAGCATCGTGAATAGAAACACTATTTAAGGAAGCATCGTATAAGGAAAGCGGCAGGGTAATTTTGAAACGCGAAGACACTGTAGTAATTGTAAATGGAACGGAAACCGATCTGGCCTCACTCGAAGGATTCAAGGCTGAAGACTTCGATCTGGGCCAGATATTTGACTGCGGCCAATGCTTCAGATGGTTCCAAAACGAAGACGGAATCTGGGAGACGCCCGAGCAGATTGACGATCTGCGCTTCTACTTCGACATGGACCGGGACTACGGCATGATCAAGGAGAAGCTGGCGGACGGTGACCCGGTAATGGCAAAGGCAATCGAGGCCGGAAGCGGCATCCGCATTCTGAACCAGCCCAAGTGGGAGACTCTGGTTACATTCATCATCTCCCAGAACAACAATATTCCGCGGATAAAGAAGTGCATTAATTCTCTGGCCGGCGTTTACGGTCATTTCCCTACGGCTGAGGAACTGGCTTCATCCGACCTGTCGGATATCGCCTGCTGCAGGCTCGGATACAGGGATAAATATCTGATTGAGACAGCAAAGATGGTCAGACGGGCGCCGGAAGAGCTGGAGGAGCTCTACGGAGCGGAGGAGGCCTTTGCAGTAGAGGCTTTAAGAAAGTACCCCGGCGTGGGCCCGAAAGTCGCGAACTGCGTCGCCCTGTTCTGCCTGGGCATAGTGGACAGCTTTCCTGTGGACGTGTGGATGAAGCGGGTCATGAATCAGCTCTACGGCATACCGGAAGGAAACGTCGCTGCCATGCACGAGTACGCGCGCGAGCACTTCGCTCCTTACGGAGGCATCGCTCAGCAGTACCTTTTTTACTACATAACACACATGAAATAGCCCTTTGCGAAGGGCGATGCCGGCCCTGGGACCGGCTTTTTTTCTTTTTTGGATAAAGGTTGAAATAAAGGTGTTGACAAACGTGTGGAATGGGGTTAAATTATACTTGGCACTCAAACAGGGGGAGTGCTAACAAGAGCAAAAGGGAGGGTTAGAGAACCGATATTATGGGGCCTTTGCGGCCTCTGAAAAATAAAAAGGAGATGACAGATATGAGTTATGGAATCAAGCCACTCGGCACTAAAGTAGTTATCAAGGAAGTCGCCAGTGAAGAGACGACTGCCAGCGGAATCGTACTTCCGGGCAGCGCTCAGGAGAAGCCTCAGGTAGCGGAAGTTCTGGCAGTAGGACCTGGAACTGAAGACGTTAAGATGGAGCTTTCAGTAGGCGATAAGGTAATATTCAGCAAGTATGCCGGAACAGAAGTAAAGTACAACGGCGACGAAGTAATCATCCTCGACCAGAGAGACATTCTGGCAGTGGTTGAGTAAAAGGAGGTATATGACATATGGCTAAGGAATTACACTACGGAGAAGAAGCCAGAAGAGCGCTGCAGGCAGGCGTTGACAAGCTGGCAGATACAGTAAAAATCACACTGGGACCTAAGGGAAGAAACGTTCTTCTCAGCAAGACTTTCGGATCACCGATGATCACAAACGACGGCGTGACCATCGCCAGAGAGATCGAGCTCGAGGACGCAGTTGAAAATATGGGCGCGCAGCTGGTTAAGGAAGTTGCGACCAAGACTAACGATGTTGCCGGCGACGGCACAACCACAGCTACACTGCTTGCGCAGATCATCATCAGAGAAGGATTCAAAAATGTCGCTGCAGGCGCAAATCCAATGGTTCTGAAGAGAGGTATCGCGGGCGCTGTAGACGTAGCGGTAGATGAAATCAAGAGACTTTCACAGGAAGTAAGCACTTCAGATTCAATCGCGAACGTAGCATCAGTTTCAGCAGCTGACGAGGAAATCGGCGGACTCATCGCTGAGGCAATGGACAAGGTCGGCAAGGACGGCGTTATCACAGTTGAGGAATCCAAGTCAATGGGAACTACTCTGGACGTCGTTGAAGGTATGCAGTTCGACAGAGGATACTTCTCACCGTACATGGTAACTGATACTGAGAAGATGGAAGCTGTTTCAGAAAATCCTTACATCCTGATTACTGATAAGAAGATCAACAACATCCAGGAGCTGCTCCCGCTTCTTGAACAGGTAGTTCAGGCAGGCAGAAAGCTCTTCATCATCTGTGATGACCTGGAAGGTGAAGCTCTGGCAACAATCATCGTCAACAAGCTCAAGGGCGTATTCGACTGTGTAGCAGTCAAGGCTCCTGGCTTCGGCGACAGAAGAAAAGCAATGCTCGAGGATATCGCTGTTCTGACAGGCGCAACTGTTATTTCCAGCGATCTGGGATATGAACTCAAGGAAACTACTCTGGACATGCTGGGAACAGCAGCCACAGTCAAGGTCGACAAGGAAAACACTGTCATCGTAGGCGGCGGCGGAGCTCCTGAAGACATCGAAGGACGCATCAGCGCCATCAAGGCACAGATCGAGCAGACTACTTCAGACTTCGACAGAGAAAAGACTCAGGAAAGACTCGCCAAGATGGCGGGCGGCGTTGCGGTCATCAAGGTCGGCGCTGCTACTGAGACTGAACTCAAGGAGAGAAAGCTCAGAATCGAAGACGCTCTCAACGCTACAAAGGCAGCAGTTGAAGAGGGTATCGTTGCCGGCGGCGGCGTAGCTCTCGTAAATGCCATCCCTGCAGTAAGCGCTTACGTTGACGGTCTTGAAGGCGACGCCAAGACAGGCGGCCAGATCATCGTCAGAGCTCTCGAGGAGCCGGTTCGTCAGATTGCTGAGAACGCAGGCTACGAAGGCAGCGTAGTAGTTGCTCAGGTTAAGGAAAGCAAGGAAGGAACAGGCTTCAACGCAGCAACTGAAGAGTATGTAGACATGATCGAGTCAGGAATCGTTGACCCGGCCAAGGTTACAAGATCAGCTCTGCAGAACGCCGCATCAGCATCAGCAATGCTGCTGACTACAGAAGCAGGCGTAACTGACATCAAGGAAGACATGCCTCCAATGCCACCAATGGGCGGCGGCGGAATGGGCGGCATGGGCGGCATGATGTAAGCCCTTCGGCACAGTCCGGCTGAGCCGGATGCCACAAACAGGCCATAACGCATAACGTTTAATCAATAGAAACCCCGGTCCGCGGCTGCGAATCGGGGTTTTGTCATGTGTTCATTTATTTAAGCGTTTCGCTGGGCAAGAATGTCCTTGAGCTCATCTGTTCCGAACTTGTAGGCGGAGTTGCAGAAGAAGCATTTTACTTCTATCTCTTCATCGTCCGCGATCAGTGAATTAAGATCATCGGTGCTCAGCGTGGCGAGAGCGCGGGAGATGCGCTCACGAGAGCAGTTGCAGTGGAAGCGGACAGGCTTCTCTTCTGTGATGACGAGATTAAGATCGCCGAGAACCAGTTCCAGAAT
>CADAHK010000069.1 GCA_902787725.1 uncultured Eubacteriales bacterium
TCAGGAATGCCGAACATCAGGATGTTGTTGACGCCCAGGTTTGCCGCTTCTTCAAGAGCATAAGGCAGCTGGTCCACGCTGTAGCGGTACTGTCCCGGCATTGACGGAATCTCTTCCTTGATACCCGTACCGTCGATTGCGAAGATCGGATAAATCAGAGTCGACTTGTCCAGTCTGGTCTCCCTTACCATCTTCCTCATTGCTTCTGTTGTACGTAATCTTCTTGGTCTGACTTTCATTTCCATGTTTCTATCTTCCTCCACTTCATTACTGCTGCTTCATCGTTACTACCAGCTTGGCGAGACTGTCCATCGTCGCCTCATCTGACATATATGCTTTCATGCCGCAGGCTTCCGCCGCGTGTTTTGTCTGTTTACCGATGCAGGCAGCCCGCACAAGACTGAAATCCAGTCCCGGGTTCCTGCTTGCGAATCCTCTGACCGTCGACGCGCTCGTAAACACCGCGCAGTCGATTTTGCCGTTCTCGAAGAGTCCCTTCTCATCCACGAGATCCTGACTCGCGTCTCTCGTATCGTATGTCGCGATGTCGATGACCTCCGCTCCGGCGCCTTCAAGCTCCATGACGAGTTCTTCATTGCCGATTGCCGCTCTCGGTATAAGAATCCTGTCGCCCTCTCCGACAAGCTCCGCAAGCTCGCGGCCAAGTGTCTCGCCGTCGTATACGGAAGGTACAAAGTCAACAATAAGGTTTCTGTTCGAAAGCTCTTTCTTTGTTCCTGTTCCGATTGCGGCGATCTTCAAACCTGCCAGGGAACGCACATCTCTTCCTGCTTTCTTCAATACGTCGAAGAACACTCTCACGCCTGTCGGGCTGGTAAATACAATCCAGCTGTATGACTCCATCGCGTCAAGCGCAGCTTCGAGTTCGCTCTGATCTTCCCTTGCCACCGTCTCGATGGACGGCAGTTCCAGAACCTCGGCGCCCAGCTTTCTCAGCCGTGCGGCCATGCCGGATATCATGCCTCTCGGGCGTGTGACTATGACCTTGCTCCCCGCCAGAGGAAGCTCTTCGTACCAGGCGAACTCATCGGCGAGGCTGCAGACTTTGCCTACGATTATTATCGCCGGCGTTTCTATGCCCTGCCTCCTGACTTCCTCCGCGAGTGTTCCGACCGTGGCGACGACGCGCTTCTGTCCCGCCGTCGTCCCCTGCTGAAGCACCGCTGCAGGCATGTCCGGGTCCATTCCCGCATCCAGAAGTCCGCCGCAGATGTATCCCAGCCTTGCAATGCCCATCAGGAACACCAGCGTTCCCTCCGTGCGTACAAGAGCTTCGAAGTCTATGTCTTCATCCGAGCCTTTTCTCTTGTGACCCGTGATTATGTGCAGCGACGATGTGTAGTCTCTGTGTGTCACCGGAATGCCGTTATAAGCCGGCACCGCGATCGGCGACGTCACGCCGGGAACTATCTCATAAGGCACGCCGTTTTCCGCGAGCAGTTCAAGCTCTTCGCCGCCCCTTCCGAAGAGGAACGGGTCTCCGCCCTTCAGGCGTACGACCTTCTTTCCTTTGAGTGCTTCGTCCAGTAGCACCTTGTCGATCTGTTCCTGCGGCATGGTGTGGTTGCCCGACCTCTTGCCGACGCTGATGTGCTCCGCGCCTTCAGGAAACAGCGAAAAAAGCGAGTCCCCGATAAGCGCGTCATAGACTATTAGGTCCGCGTCTTTTATTGTCTCAACTGCCTTGACTGTAAGCAGCCCGATGTCTCCCGGGCCCGCGCCTACCAGCCAAACTTTTCCTGTCTTCATTCGTACCGACCTTTCATTATCTTCGCCAGTTCTATCCCGAGCTCCTCAGGCTTTTCAGGACTTCCTGCGATCGACTCCCTGTGCCACTTTCCCGTCGGATCGTCATAGTACAGTCCCTCGACCACGAGCTCATCTTCACCGCATCTCGCAAAGGCAGCAATCGGGGATGAACATCCTCCGTCGAGCCATCTGACGAAGGCTCTCTCAGCCAGCACTTCACGTTCGGTTTTAACATCGTTATATCCTGCGGCCCAGCTGTAATCCTCACCGGTCCTTCCCTGGACGGCGAGTACTCCCTGTCCGGCAGCCGGAAGGATTTCTTCAGGTTCAAAGTACTTGTATATCCTGTCTTCAAGTCCAAGTCTTTTAAGACCTGCCGCCGCAAGCACGAGGGCTCCGTACTGACCTTCGTTCAGTTTTCTGAGACGCGTCTGCACGTTTCCCCTGACGCTTTCCACTCTTGCCTCGGGATACAGCTTTTCTATCTGAATGCGTCTGCGGAAGCTCGAACTTCCTATAGGCTTGCTGAAGTCTATTTCGCTCGCGCCTTCCGGCAGCACCAGCGCGTCTCTCGGATCCTCACGATCTGAAAACGCGATGATCGGCAGCTCCTCCGGAACCTCCATCGGCATGTCCTTCAGGGAGTGTACTGAAATGTCGCTTCTCCCATCCAGAAGAGCCTGATCCAGTTCCTTGACGAAGAGGCCCTTGCCCCCTATCTTGTCCAGAGTCTTGTTGAGGATCTTGTCTCCCGTCGTCTTCATCTTGACGAGTTCATGCCCGATCCCGTTTTTCTCGAGATAGTCCCCGACCATCTCGCTCTGAATGACTGCCAGTATGCTCTCTCTCGTCCCGATTCTTACCGGTTTCATATTTCTTCCTCCGTAAGTATCTCCTGTATTCTTTCGCGGACTTTTTTAGCTTTCCTGTGGTCTTTCCCCGATGCGCTGACGCCGATCAGCGTCTCTCCCTGCTCGACGATTCCCGGGAAATAGAAGTCGCAGAGGTCCTTGTCGCTTGATACGTTGACTGTTATACCTCTTTGCCTGCATTCTATGGCGATATCCGCGTTCAGCTCTTTGTCATCCGTCGACGCAAAGACAATATCGCGTCCTTCCAGGTCATCTTCCTCAAATTCACGCATGATCCAGCTGACATCTCCTGATTCCGTCAGCTCCAGGATGCTGCCTTCTGCTTCAGGCGCAACGACCGTAATCCTGTCCGCAAATCGCTGCAGTACATGAATCCTTCTGGAAGCGATGGCGCCTCCTCCCACAAAGAGGATATCTTTGTCGCTCAGATCCAAAAACAGCGGGAAATACTTCTTGTCTGCTTCTTGTTTGTCCGTCACTGTTTTTTCCTCCTCTTCACGATCAGATTCAGCGCTCCGCCTACTATTATTATCGCGAGCGCGATGTATATTACTCTCTTGGCGGCTTCCTGAGGAACCTTGGTCACTGAATCAATGGTGTCCTTGTAAAATGTCAGTTCATATTCTATTTCAACCGGGTCGCCCATTGCCGTCGTGTCGGCTATGACGCTTATAGGCTGGTCGAAGACCGCGACCGGTATTGTAAACGTGGAGTTTCCTCCATCGGTAGTTTCATTCTCATACTTGATTCCGTTGAGCTTCATGTAGTCGTAGTGCGCGCTGCTCCACAGCAGTCTGGCGTACGCCTTGCCGCCTTTTACTATGAACCAGGTAGGCGAGCTGACAGATGCTCTTCCGGAACCTCCTGTCATGTTGACTTCTATTGAATAAGTATCGTCCTCCAGCTCTATGTCAGCAGGGATCAGCGCCGATACCTTATCTTTATTCTGGTCCTCTCCCGTGACCTGCGGTGATTCGCTGCCTTTGCCCTGATTCTCATCGTACTGCTCAACGGCGTCATCAATCAGGTCGTAGTCCGGCAGCTCTATCCTGAGCGCTCCTTCAGGCAGACTCGACGCGTCGATAAGTACGTTTCTGTCGTACCACTTGTCTTCTTTTTTACTGAAAGCAGCGCATGGAAGCGGCGCGTTCAGAGCCTTGATCGGAATGGTGAAGCTCCCGCGTCCGTCCTTTTCATCTGCGAAGACATATCTGCTCTTTTTTGCCTTTGCGGCCTGTGTGGCCTTGCCCATGAACACGCACTCATAGCTGGTGCTGTCGATGGTCATGACGGCTTTCATCTTGCCGCCTTTTACTGTCAGTACGCAGGAATAAATGCTGAAGAAGCTCGAACTGCTCTCCATCTCGACTTCGTACTCTCCGTCCTTAACGTTGTCGCCGCTTATAGGCGTCATTCCGTACTTGCCGACGTCCTTGACTTCCGACATCTCCGAGCTTCCCGCTACTTCATCGTAGCCCTCGGCGGCGTAGGCGCACGCCGGCGTAAGCGCCATGAACGACACGGCAAAAACAGCGGCCACGATAATCGCTCCTGCTGCTCTCCATATTCTGTTTTTCATTGCCATGTCTGTCATCGATTTAAGTCTTTCTGATATTGCTGCTTCAGTTTCCTTATATTGTTTCCGCTTCAGCGGCGTGTCTTACGAACATCTCCTGAATCTCGGGATACTCGCCGAGACCTGCCATTATCACTTCAGTTCTGTAGCCCGCGCACTCCAGTCTGCTCTTCCATGAGTCGGAGTCCATTCCGGCCAGATCGTTTCTGGCGTGATCCCCAGCAACTATCATGAGTGGCGTCAGCACGACCTTTCTGTATCCTGAACCGTCGAGGAGTTTCTTCGCGTCTTCAAATGACGGACTGCCCTCCACCGTTCCGACGAACACGTTGTCCATGCCTCTTTCGATTATCTTCTCCTGCAGCTGCCCGTATACAGGCACAGGATGCTTTTCGGACCCGTGGCCCATCAGCATGAGCGCCTTGTCCGCTGAGTCTTTACCCAGGCACAGACGCGGCATTATCTGCGCCGCGAAATCCCTGTCCTCTTCAGTATCGAGCAAAGGCCTTCCGACTCTTAATGTCTCAAACCTTCCCGCAAAGCTTCTTACCGTCTCCAGCATGCGCTGGTTCTCATACCCGTCCGAAAGATGGGTCGGCTGCACGATCAGATCCGTGACACCGCGCGAAGCCAGTTTTTCCAGCGCCTCCTCAGGTTTATCTATCACGAGTCCTTCTGCCTTTGCGACTCGTTTGATTATGAACCCGCTGGTCCATGCGCGGTACACATCCCTGTCCGGAAAGCGCTCTTCGAGTTTCTTCTCGATGGCGCCGATGGTCCGCTCTCTCGTATCCGCGTATGAAGTTCCGAAGCTTATTACAAGTAACGCTTTACTGCTCATTACAGATTCTTCTTCCTATATACAAAGGCAACCGATATGCCCGAGAACACCGCCAGGTAAGCCAGCAGTACGATCCATCCGAATACGCCGGTGGATCCTCCCGCTGAAATGTTTCTTATCATCTCGCACGCCTGGGAAAGAGGCAGAATCTCCACGAACTGCCTTATGCCCATAGGCATCTGATCCGTTGAGAAGAACGTGTTGCAAAGGAATGACATCGGCATGATTATGTACGATGTGAACCTCGGAGCGTCTGTATAGCTCTTGGCCAGAAACGACAGTACCAGCGCTATTGTTGAGAACACCAGTCCGTTCAGGAACATGACCAGGAACGACACTCCGTTGAAGGTCAGATCAGCCGCGATCGGCAGCGTTACCAGCAGAATTATGCAGGCAGCGTACATTCCCCTCAGGCTTCCGCCGATTATCTGCCCGAGGATGAACTGCCAGAGCGGGGTCGGCGACACCATGACCTGATCTAGAGCCTTCTCATAAAGCCTCTGAACGCTCATGTTCTGCGCGACGGCGCTGAAGCTTCCTGTCATGGTCGACATGGCCACTATGCCCGGCACAAGAAAGTTCAGGTACGGTTCTCCGTGGGAAGTGGTCTGGATTCCGAGTCCGAACACGATAAGATACATCAGCGGTGTTATAGTTGCCGCTAATGTGATCTTATAAAAGTCCCTTCGGAACTCTCTCCATTTTTCCCATAAGACCGCTATTATGCCCATTCTGTTGCCTTTGCTTTATTTCTGTCCGAGGCCTCTGCCTATTCTGTAGACGAATACGTCCTCGAGTGTAGTGTTTCGCATTGATGCTTCCTTATCCGATTTGCTCAGATATTCAATCGCCTCTTCCCTGCTGCTGAAATGCGACGAGTGAAGAGTTTCGTCCGCTGTCTCATCCACTGTGTACTGACCCAGTTCGTTGATGAGATTCTGCGGGGTGTCTATGGTGTTGAGTCTGCCTTTGTCTATTAGCGCGATCCGCTCGCACAGCGATTGGGCTTCCTCTATGTAATGAGTCGTCAGCAGAATCGTTATCCCCTCGCCGTGAAGCTGTCTCAGCAAGTTCCACATCTGTCTTCTGGAGATAGCGTCCATTCCTGCCGTGGGCTCGTCGAGAAGCAGAATCTGCGGCTCCGTCATTAGGGCCCTGCAGATCATAAGCTTGCGCTTCATGCCGCCCGACAGATGTCTTACGACTCTGTGCTTGTACTCGATCAGTCCCGCGAATTCCAGAAGCTCGTCTGTCTTCTGCTTTATTACCTTCTTCGGAAGGTAGTAGAGCCTGCCCTGGTACTCCATGACCTCGTCCATGGTCATGTCCTGACGCATGGAGTATTCCTGCGTTATGACGCTGAGCTTGCTCTTCTCCGCGGAAGCCTTTCTGTCAAGCTTCTTACCGTCTATGAAAATCTGTCCCTCCGTAGGCAGAAGCACCGTAGAGAGCATGCTGATAGTGGTGGTCTTGCCGGCTCCGTTAGGTCCCAGAAGCCCGAAGAACTCACCAGTCTCAATCGTCATGTTCAGATGGTCCACCGCCGTGAAGTCACCGAATTTTTTTGTAACGTCTTTCAGTTCGATCATTTTATACTTGCTGCGCCTGCTGCCTTTGCGTTACAGGTCCCTCTCGTCTTCCTTCGCGATGATCAGCGAGAAATAACCCGCTTCATCAGGAATCTCATCAACGCCTCTGTACACCTTCTCATTCGGCATGCCGCAGTTCTCGACTACATTTACATCCCTGCCGCTCTTTCTCAGTAT
>CADAHK010000070.1 GCA_902787725.1 uncultured Eubacteriales bacterium
CCGACAGGAACGCCGTCTTCCATGCGTCCATGGCAGAGCAGCTTGATTCGTTTTCCCTGCTTCGCGGCAGCGTCGATGTCCGCCTTTGTTACATCCCCGATGCCGGTCCGATCGATATCCATCGGCGTGATGTGAACGTTCATAAGGACGTTCATCAGGGCAGTCAGCTTGGCAGCAGCATCCCATCCGTCTATGTCCATTGAAGCGTCCGCTTCTACAAAACCCTGCCTGCGTCCTTCCGCTACAGCCTCATCGAAGCCTGAACCGTTCTCCATCATTGTGAGGATGAAGTTCGTGGTCGCGTTGAGAATTCCTGAGATTTCTGTAATCTGACAGCCCATCAGGGTTTCTTTAGCCAGATTGTAGACGGGCACACCATCCATTACCGTAGCTTCATGACAGAAGCAGACTCCCTGCTTTTGCGCGAGATCACGAAGCTCCCGGTACGCCCAGGCGACAGGTCCCTTGTTTGCCGTGATGACGTGCTTGCCGAGACTTATCGCCTCGCGCACGTGATCCGTCGCAGGCTGCCCCGTCATGATGTTGATCGGCGTCAGCTCAACCATTACGTCATACTGCCCGCCGCGTATGATCGAAAGAGCGTCAACAGATTTGTCGAACATATCATCTGTCAGATTTCTCGTATCGATGCCGTCAGGATTCAGCGCACCGCCGCGCCTTCTCGTGCATATAGCGGTAATAACAGGTTCAGTTTGAAATGTTTCCTTTATATATTCTTCTTTTCTCAACAGCATTTCGGCGAATGCCTGCCCGACATTCCCGTAGCCGATGAGCGCCAGCCTTATTTTATCCATCTCCGTCACCTCCCGTGCTTCTGCATGTATTCTACCACATTCATATTTGCTTTTTTTCATTTTGTTAAGGTTCACTTTTCCGTCACAAACCTGTGCTATAATCGTCCCATGAAAAACAAAAACAGATCGACGCACAAATTATTCAGAATAATCACAGCATTTTTCATCAGCGCGCTGATGTGTCTTTTCATGTGCGCGTGCGGGGACAGCAGCAACACTGAAGAGACCGTAGAGATAACCACTCCAAGCGAGGAGGCGACAACAGCAGAAAAGCCTGATCTCCCTATCGGAACACAGGATGAAGACAGCGACGACGACGAGGATAGCGACGATGATGAAGACAGCGATGATGAAGACGAGGATTCCGGCAAGTACGCGGATACCGAGTACGCGAAAATCTACAAGGATTGCAACAAGGAGATGAAAACCGCGACAAAGAAGTACGTGGACGAACTGAACGACAAAGCGTCATCCCTTTCAAAGAGCAAGCTCTACGATGAAACGCAGGCGAGGATCGACGACCTGAAGGAAATCTACGACAAAGGCAAGGATAAGATGGTGAAGACCATGCTCGCAAGCACAGAGGATGATGAAAAGGCGTACACGAAATACTTCGACAAGATGACCGAAGCCTACACCGAATATACGCGTGATATCACTTCGGCGTACACGGACGCGTTCTAAATCCGCGGTCGGAACAGTATAAATAGAAACAAACAAAGGAGCCTCTCCGGAGGCTCCTTTTTATTGCTTTTGCAGCAGAGTCTTAATACTCAATCTCTCCGCCGAGAGCGGCGAAATCCTTGTAGAAGTCAGGATACGACTTGGTTACCGCTATCGGATTTGTCAGATAGACGGGCTCGCGGCAAAGACACGAGGCCACCGCGGCTGACATGGCGATGCGGTGATCGCCGTAGCTGTCGACATGACCGCCTTCGAGGAACGCCTTTCCCGTGAAGGAGAGCCAGTCGCCGCCGTAGGAGATATCAGCGTCCAGATTGTACAGCACAGAGTATATCGCCTTTAGACGATTTGACTCCTTGAAACGCAGTCTCTCTCCGTGAGTGATCATTGAAGTACCCTCAGCGAAGGACATCAGCACCGCGAGGAGCGGCGAGAGGTCCGGCGTCTGGGCCACATCTATTTCCGTGCCTCTGAGTATCGAGGCTTTTGAGCGTATGCTGACAGTGCCGTCAACCTGAGGCTGTATGTCGAGATCCGCGCCCATGTCCGCAAGCACGCTCAGGATCTCCTTGTCCCACTGGCTGGATTCGAGGCGAAGTCCGGTCACGGTAACATCTCCGCTGAGCGATCCGGCCGCCAGCCAGAAAGCCGCGTTCGACCAGTCGCCGTCCAGACTTATGCCCGGCTTTTCTCTGTAGATCTGATTTCCGGGAACCGCGTACTTAAGATAACCGCTGTCGGTTTCAGAGACTTCGACTTCAATGCCGAAGGACTCGAGAACGTCCAGAGTCATGTCCACATAACCGGCGGACTCCAGTTCAGTCGTGAGGGTTATCGTGCTGTCCCCGTCGAGCAAAGGCAGGGCGAACAGCAGTCCGGTTATGAACTGTGAACTTATGTTGCCGGCCAGCACGTACTCGCCCGGAACCAGTCTTCCCGATACCGCGCAGATTTCCTTGAAGCGGTCCGTGTTCTTGTTGGACCCCATGCGGAAACTGCAGCCGTGGCGTTCCATCTCCTCCTTCAGCGGTGAAAGAGGTCTGTCAGGAAGCCTGCCCGTTCCCAGAAAAGTCGCGCTGTCCTTGAGGGCCATTACCACCGGCAGCAGAAAACGCAGGGTGGATCCGCTCTCTCCGCACTCCAGGTAAGGAGTGTTCTTGTCGAGCTGGCCGATGCAGGCCATTGTGGCTTCAATGTCATCGGAAAAAGCCGGAATAGCTACGCCGTCTTTGAGAGCCTCGCCCTGAATCTCCGCGAGTTTCCTGGCGATCAGAATTCTGTGGGCGTGTGACTTCGACGGCATGGCCTCTATTGTTCCCGTAAGTTTACGCGGTGTGATCTTTATTTCCATAACCTCACTCCTCTGGCGATGAAATCCTCCAGCTCGCTCACCGGAAGTTCCTTCGTTTTGCAGCGGCCCGGTTGGTCGGGATAAACAATTACGATATTATCTGAAACGCGCTTTTTGTCGCCCGCTGCCGCTTCGGCGAGCTGCGCCGCTTTATAATCTCCGTACTTTGGATAGGCAAAGGCATCAATGACATCTCTTATCAGCCCCGATACAGGAGTAAGACTCCATTCCAGATCGTCTGCGGCAAGGGCTGTCAGATACATGCCGTTCATTACCGCGAAGCCATGAGGGACAGTGTAGCCGCTGTACTTTTCGATGGCGTGACCGATCGTATGTCCGAAGTTGAGAAGACGGCGGCTGCCGCTTTCGCGCTCGTCCGCCTCGACGATTGCCTTCTTGACCTTTATGGCTTTGACGATGGCTTCGGATATGTCTTCCCCGATGCAGTCAAAGATGGTCCCGTCCGCGACGAAGCCGGCCTTTATTATCTCCGCCAGACCGTTCAGCAGTTCGTCGTGCTCAAGAGTATCCAGTGTCGCGGGATCTATCAGGACGAGGCTCGGCTGCCAGAAGGTGCCGATCATGTTCTTGCCCGCGTCTGTGTTCACTCCGGTCTTGCCGCCTACTGACGAGTCGGCCATGGCAAGAAGAGAAGTAGGAATCTGCACGAAAGGAATGCCCCGCATGTAGACGGACGCGGCAAATCCTGCGAGATCGCCGCTGACGCCCCCGCCAAGAGCGATGATGAAATCGTCTCTTGTGAAACCCTTTGCAGCCATTATGCCGCATATTTCTTCAGCCGCGTGTGGGGTCTTGCTGCCTTCACCGGGATCAAAAGTGCATATGTTGGTTTCATAGCCCGCGCCGACAAGACTGGCGAAGAGGGGCAGATCCGGCTTTCCGTAAAGGCTGTAAACTGTCTTGTCGCACACAAGGCAGCACTTGCGCGGAGGCGGAAGAATCTCCGCAATCAGCTCCGCTGCTGACGCCAGAAGACCATCCTCAATGAGGATGTCGTAAGTCTTTGAAGTGTGCATGGTAATCTTCTGCATGGCCCCTCCTTTATATGAGAATTATACAACAGAATGAAAGAATATGATACAATCACGTCCGGAGGGATCTCTATGAAGAAAGCGACACTTTGTTACATAAGACGCGGCAAACCGGGAGAGAAAACAGAATCCGGCGGCGGGAGCCATGAATACCTGATGCTTTACCGCAACAAGAAAAAAGACGATCCGAACGAGGGCAAGTGGATCGGTGTAGGTGGCAAGATAGAACCGGGAGAGACGCCCGATGAGTGCATGCTGCGCGAGGTGCGTGAAGAAACAGGCCTCGAGCTTACAGACTATCACTTCTGCGGCGTGATCCATTTCATATCCGACACTTGGGAGGATGAAGACATGTACCTTTATCGCGCCGAAATCCGCGGTGCGGGCGGCGGCGATAAAGCCGGATCGGATGAAGCGCCCGCTTGTTGCGATGAGGGAGAGCTCCGGTGGATTCCGGAAGAACAGCTGATGGACCTTCCAATGTGGGAGGGGGACAAACTGTTCCTGAAACCTCTGATGGAAGGTGCCGAGAAAATTAATTTAACTTTGCGCTATGAGGGCGAGGAACTTATATGATATAATGTGTCATCTTTATTAGTAATAAATAGGAGGAGAACGTGAAAATGAAAAAGTCATTGTTATGGATCGCTGCGGTCATGATAATCTGCACAATGTCATTGTTTGGAATGGCGGGATGCGGCTCATCATCAGAGGAAGAACCGGCAACAGAAGAAACTACAACTGTAGAGACAACGACAGAAGCGACAACCGAGGCGGCTACAGATGGACAAATCGGAGAAGATAAAGCGCTGGAAATCGCGCTTGCAGACGCAGGACTCACTGCTAATGATGTGGACTACAGCAATGTCCACCTCGACATGGACGACGGAAGAAATGAATATGACGTAGAATTCCGTCAGGGAATCACGGAGTATGATTATTCAATCGATGTTAACACCGGCGCCATCATTGAGAAGGACGTGGATAACGACAACGATTAAGCAAAAGCAGACACGGCTTACTTAAGAAGCCGGCTGTAGTATCCGTCCGCCTGATACAGGGCGGCGGCAGGATTGTGCCCCAGTACGCGGTCCTTGGTAACGAGGGTCGTGCAGAGGGCGTCAGAATACTTGTAGAAAAGGCTGTCATGGCCGACACAGAGACCGATCACAATATTCAGATCGGTCTTTTGTTCGTTCAGGAGCTTTGCCTGAAGAATCGGATTGCAGATATGAGGCCCCAGAGATTCCTGGGCAGGGTCAAGTCCTATATCGGTCTTCCTGACGGCGCCGGCTTTGCATGCTGCGCCGTAAACTTCGAAACCGTGTTTGCGGAAGATTGCCGCCGCGGTACGCGCCTCTTTTAGGAGCCCGACGCATGTGGCGATTCCGAGCTTCTTCGCTCCGATCTTGCGTGCGAATTCACAGATCTCCTCGACCCGGGTTGCCTTGCAGTAGTTTTCGAATTCGACCTCGGCGGATGCCTTTGCGATCAGGCTGTCCTCAGGGTCGTTTAAGTATTTGTCAATTGTCTCGCTCACGAGATCGGCGGCCGTGCCGCCTTTAAGGATTTCCGAAGTTATGCAGAAATCGGGATATGATCCGCTCTTGCCGTCGCAGGCTCCTGCCGCGCAGTCAACGCAGCTGCGGCGTATATCTTTGCTGTTGTCCATGTCTTCCTCCTGTTGCGACCATGTCTTCACCAGAATATTACTACAACTTCGACACAAAACCAACATAATCGGGTGGTATATTAGCATCGAGAGGGGCATGTGATATATAAACAGCTGTATTAGTATGTAAAGAGAGGCAGCGGACATATGGAAGAAAACAGAACAGATTATGAGCCGAATTTCGTAATGAGGGACGAGAAGGTACCGATCTTCGAGAACCCATCATATGTGAAGGCTGATACATTTTACGGAGACGAAGGGCCGAGGCCAACGCCGCAGCCTAAGACTCCGACGGAAAAGGACGGACTTTATGTTGACCCGAGAGATAAATTCAGAAGTGATGCAAAGGCAGGAGCGGCAGACGCCTCGGCGTCCGCAAGATGGCACGGAGGAAAGGCAAGAGCAGAGAGCGGCTATCCAGGCAGCGGCTTCAATGGCGCTGGCTCTGGCGGCGGTGGCGATGAGGGTAAAGGCTTCAGAAACAAGGTTAAGAGAAACCGCAGACCATCAGAGCCTGTAACGCTGACGAAGAAGACGCTCGCCCTGCTGATTGTGTGCTGCATGGTGCTCTCGTGTCTGTTCGGTCTGTGCGGAGCGCGCATAGGCAACAGCCTTTGGAGCAGCCAGCCGGCAGGAACTGCCTCAATGGAGACGGCAGACGCGACAGAAGCCGGCGAAGTATCGACGACAGGATACAATCTTCAGAACGCCACAGGCAGCAACATGAGCATTCAGGAAATTACCAAGTCCGCCCAGAAGAGCGTAGTCGAAATCAGGACTGAAGGCATGACGGGTGACAGCTGGATGCAGCAGTATGTAACTGAAGGCGCGGGCAGCGGAGTCATCATAAGCAAAGACGGTTACATCATGACGAACAACCACGTCATTCAGGACGCGAACAAGATTACGGTAACCGCCTACGACAAGCATTCCTATGAGGCGACGCTGGTCGGCACCGACGTGATGAACGACGTGGCCGTGCTGAAGGTCAAGGCCACGGGACTGACTCCTGCGGTCTATGGAAACAGCGATCAGCTGCAGGTCGGCGACATGGCGGTAGCGATTGGCAATCCTCTCGGTGAGCTCGGCGGAACAGTGACAGCCGGAATCATCAGCGCCACCGACAGAGAGCTTGCGATCGACGGCAGAATCAGTCCTGTATAGCTATTGGCTTGTAGTAGCCAAATCGGCAGGCTCCGACGTAGAAGGTCTGGGCTTTGCGATTCCTATAAACACCGCGGCAAGCGTTGCGCAGCAGCTCATGGACAAAGGGTATGTGAGCGGACAGCCGTGGACAGGCATGACATACACTGAAGGAAGCAGCGGACTTGACTTCCTCTTCGGCGGAAGCTCAGGCGGCACGGTATACATCTACTCCGTAGATACGGATACCGCCAAGAAGGCTGGATTCAAGCCGGGCGATGTTGTCTTTGCTGTAGACGATCACCAGATAGCGTCCATAGATGACCTCACATCGATCATCTCATCGCACAAGGTAGGCGACAAACTCAAATACACTGTCGTCCGCGACGGCGAGACCATGGACCTGACTATCACGCTTCAGGAGAAGACGAAGAAGCAGCTTCAGAACGATCAGTAATCAGTAAAAAGGGCGCTGATTCGCTGATTAATAAGAGAGCACACCCGGAGGCATCAAAAAAAGATGACCTCCGGGTTTTTTAACGCCAAATGTACCGCGAAGTATGGTAAAATATATGGGTTATTAAGGAGGGGTGAAGAGGAAAAAATGAAAGACGTATTAATAAAGATAAAATCAAGTCAGATGAGCAACGAAGCCGGCGAGGATGAAATGGAATTCATCACCGAAGGCAAGCTCTACAGACGCAATAATACAACGTATCTTCTCTACGAGGAAAGCGAATTCAGCGGTGTTCCCGGATGCAAGACCAGACTTAGACTCAGGGAAAAAGACGTCCAGATGAAGCGCTTCGGTGACGGAGCGGAAGCGGGAGCCGAAATCGTTTTCGAGAAAGGCAAGCGCAACGTGGGTTACTACGATACGCCTTTTGGACCTATCGAAATAGAGATTCTGACCAACAGCTTAAACAGCACTGTAACCGAAGAGGGCAGCGGCGAGCTGGAGATAGACTACGAGGTCAGTCTCAAAGGTCTTCTGGAGGGAAGAAACAAGATCAACATCACGGTCATGAAGCAGTGATGTCCATTACCATGTTAAAAACAGATTTTCACATATAACAGGGAAGGAAGTGATACCATGCAGAAGATAGGCTTCAGTGCTGAAAAGTACATTGAGGAGCAGTCAAAGTACATTCTGGAGAGAATCCAGAAGGGCGGCGGAGACCGGCTGTACCTGGAGTTCGGAGGAAAGCTCGTTCAGGACAAGCACGCCATGAGGGTGCTGCCGGGATTCGATGAAAACGCCAAGATAAAGCTTTTGCAGAAGATGAAGGATCAGGCGGAGATCATAATCTGCGTCTATTCCGGGGACATTACAACCAACAAGACAAGAGCGGACTTCGGAATCACATACGATCTTGAAGTGCTGAGACTCATAGATGTCTTCAGGAAGTACGACCTTGAGATCAACAGCGTCGTAGTTACGAGATTTGAGGAGGATTCCCCGGCCGTAACCAAGTTCATCAACAAGCTCGAGCAGCGCGGCATCAAGACATACAAGCACCGCTTTACAAAAGGCTATCCGACCGATGTTGACACTATCGTAAGCGAGGAGGGATACGGCGCAAATCCTTATATCGAAGTCACCAAGCCTCTAATAGTAGTGACCGGTCCGGGCGGCGGAAGCGGCAAACTGGCGACAAGCCTGTCCCAGCTCTACCACGAGAACATCCGAGGACGCAGAGCCAGATACGCCAAGTTCGAGACGTTCCCTATCTGGAACCTGCCTCTCAAGCATCCGGTCAACGTTGCCTATGAAGCGGCGACAGCGGACCTTAAGGACGTCAACATGATTGACTCATTCCATCTGGAGGCGTACGGCGAGACTGCGGTCAACTACAACAGGGACCTGGAAGTGTTCCCGGTAGTCAAGAGAATCATCGAGAAGATCACAGGAGAAGAAGCGGAGTACAAGTCACCTACCGACATGGGCGTCAACAGAGCGGGCTTCGGCATCATAGATGACGAGATCTGCAGAGAGGCGGCCTGCCAGGAGATAATCAGAAGATACATAATCGCCGAGTGCGATTTCAAGAAGGGCAAAATCAGTTCGGACATACTTGAAAGGCAGAAGCTGCTCATGGATGACATGGGGCTTAAGGTCGAGGACAGACCTGTTGTAATTCCTGCCAGAGAATACGCGGAGATGAAGCGCGACCTGAATCCGAGATACACAAATGTCGTAGTCGTAGCGATGCAGCTGGATGACGGCACCATCATCACGGGACGCAGCTCAAGGCGCATGGTCGCGGCCGCGGCAGCAATACTGAACGCCGCCAAGTACATGAGCGGCATCGCGGACGGCATCCACCTGATTTCGCCGAACATACTCGAGAGAATTCAGAATCTCAAGACAGAGCTTCTGCAGGCCGACAAGTCATCCCTCAACTGCGAGGAAGTGCTGACGGCCCTCACCATTTCGGCAACGACAAACCCTACGGCTGAAGCGGCGCTCAACAAGATCGGCGAGCTCAGAGGCTGCAAAGCCCACTGTACTGCGATTCTCAGTGACAAGGACGAGAAGACGCTCAAAGGACTCGGCATCGACGTTACCAGCGATCCGGAATACATTACAAACAACCTTTACTACAGCTAATCAAAAGCAGTAATCACGATTGTTACGGCAAAGGAAAAATTGAATGAACATTAGCGCGAATATTGAAAAAACAGGATTAACCAAGGAGCAGATTGAGGCTTACCGCCCTGCGGTAAGCGATGCTCTCGACAGACTCTGGTCCGGCAATGAACCCATGACCGGATGGGTCACCCTGCCTGTAAACAGAAACCAGGAGGAACTGAATACCATTCAGGAGATAGCGGATATCATAAAGGATGAGGCCGAACTTCTGGTGGTCATAGGCATCGGCGGCTCATACATGGGCGCGAAGGCCGCGATAGAGGCGCTGCCTAAGGACGCGTCCGGAATCGAGGTCAGATTCCTTGGCAACAACCTCTGCACTGATTACTATTGGGAGACGCTGCAGGAGATCAAAGAGAAGAACACCATCCTGTGCGTCATTTCCAAGTCCGGAAACACAATGGAAGTCAGGACAGCCTTTGAGGTTGTAAAGCCTATCATGGTCGAGAAGTACGGAAGCGTAGCGGAAGCATCCAAGAGGATACTTGCGATTACAGATGAAGAGACGGGTACGCTCAGGGCGGAAGTCTCTGAGTACGGCTATTCAAGCCTTGTTGTTCCGTCAGATGTTGGCGGCAGATATTCCATAGGCACGCCTGTCGGGCTTCTGCCGATGGCAGTCAGCGGCATCGACATAATAGCGTTTCTCGACGGCGCGCGCGAGTGCGCCAATGACGCGGGCTGGGATCACGACCTTGCCGATTACGCCATCGCTAGACACCTGCTCGAAAAGGAAGGAAAGAGCGTGGAAGTTTTCGGGCTTTGCCATTCGAGACTCTTCTACCTGGGCGAGTGGATGAAGCAGCTCTTCGGAGAGAGCGAAGGCAAGGAAGGCAAAGGGCTGATGCCGACATCGCTTACATACTCCACGGATCTTCATTCGATGGGCCAGTATCTCCAGGAAGGTCGTCAGATCTTCACGGAAACGCTCATGGTTGTCGATGAACCGTCCGTCTCAATCGAGATTCCGGGCGGACCTCAGAAGGGAAAGACCGTGGCGGATATCAACAACGCCATGATCGGCGGCGTAATCAGCGCTCACAGACAGGCAGGCATTCCGATTACTGAACTGCATATTCAGAAGCTGGACACCAGAACCTTCGGACAGCTCATCTATTATCTCGAGACTACATGCGCAATCACAGCCATGCTGAACGGCGTGGATCCGTTCAATCAGCCGGGGGTAGAAGCATACAAGAAGGAGATGCACAGGCTGCTTGACTAGCGGAGGCCTGGTTGCCTTTGCACAAGGGCCTGAAAGTTTGTGAAAAAATTGTTTAACGCTCCAAAGGCTTTACAAAGAGCGGATAGCGTTATATAATGAGTTGGATATACAAAGTTAATATTTTAACAATCTTAACGATTGGCTAAGGAGGATAATATTATGAAGAAAATTGGCGTAATGGGAACAGGTACTATGGGATCCGGAATCATTCAGGTTTGTGCTGCAGCCGGCTACGATGTAGTTGTCAGAAGCAGCAAGCAGGAGTACATCGACGGTGCTCTGGCTAAGATCGACAAGAACCTGTCCAAGATGGTCTCCAGAGAGAAGATCTCTGAGGAAGACAAGGCGGCTACACTGGGACGCATCTCCGGCGGAACCACCTTTGACGTTCTGGCGGACTGTGATCTGATCATCGAGTCCTCCACAGAAAACATGGATAAGAAAAAAGAGCTGTTCGCAGAGCTGGACAAGGTATGCAGGGACGACGCTATCCTGGCAACCAACACATCAGCACTCTCAATCACTGAGATCGCGGCTGTTACATCCAGACCTTCACAGGTAATCGGCATGCACTTCTTCAACCCGGTTCCTGCAATGAAGCTGGTCGAGGTCGTTAAGGGCATCGCAACTTCTGACGAAGTCAAGGATGCGGTTGTCGCAGCAACAGAGAGCCTGAAGAAGACTCCTGTAGAAGTAGCTGAGGCTCCTGGATTTGTTGTAAACAGAGTCCTGATCCCGATGATCAACGAAGCAGTCGGCATCCTGGCTGACGGCGTTGCTTCAGCAGAAGGTATCGACACAGCAATGAAGCTCGGCGCTAACCACCCGATGGGACCTCTCGCACTGGGCGACCTGATCGGACTGGACGTATGCCTGGCAATCATGGAGACACTGTTCAATGAATACGGTGATCCTAAGTACAGACCTAATCCGCTGCTCAGAAAGATGGTAAGAGCTAACAAGCTGGGAATGAAGACCGGCGAAGGATTCTTCGATTACAGCAAATAATCTGAAATAGACTTAGGTTTGAGAGACCGCTTCCATAACACCACGCTATGGGGCGGTCTCTTTGCGTGTTGATGTATTTTTTACTGGAAAAGGAGCAGGCAATAGTGTAATATATAGGCGTTAAATCTCAAATCAATCTTTTTTATCCCCATCTGATTTATTTCTGAAAGGATTCTTATTATGTGGAAAACGATGGACGAAGCTACTTTAAAGTCGAAGAAAGTAGCTGATCTCAGAGAAATTGCCAAGACATTCGGCCTCAAAGGCTACGAAAAGATGAGAAAGGCCGATCTTATTGCTGCGCTCATGATCGATGAGGAGCCGGCAAAGGAAGAGCCTGAAGCAAAGGCAGCCGAGCCTGCTGCTGAAGAAAAGCCGGCTGAGCCAGCTGCAGAAGAAAAACCCGCTGAAGAAAAAAACGAAGAAGCGGGCGAGGTCCACGAGCAGGCTGAACACCAGCATCACAAGAAGCGCAACCGCAAAGGCACCCGCGTAACAAAGGGCGACAAGGTGCCCGATCAGGTGGTGCCGGACAAGGACGACCGCTATGAAGCGGAGGGAATCCTCGACATGTCGGAGGACGGATTCGGATTCCTCAG
>CADAHK010000071.1 GCA_902787725.1 uncultured Eubacteriales bacterium
CTGCCGCCAGAAACAGAATGATGACCGTCATAATGCCTGCCGTTCTTCGCTTATCCATGTCACTTTTCTTCATGGTTCTGCTTGTAGACTACGCTGATCTGGTGGTCTGAACTGATCCTCGGGAAAGAAAAGGCTGACCCGTATTTTGATAAATCCACACTCTTTCCGTCGACCTTAACGCTGTCGAGCTTCATTCCTTCAGCCGACGCGTAGCTGATGTTGACGTTATCTCCGGCCATGTACGTGTTGCCGGGAGTTATCGTCCCGTCAGTGCAGCTTGTCCTGACTGTGAAAGTCCTGATGCTGCAGACGATGTGGACCGGTTTGTTCAGGTTGTTCCCCGATGCCCTGTGTCCCGCGAAAGCCGCGTCACTGATCTGGCCTCTTCTCCATTTGTCCCCCACAGCATTGGATTTTTTGATCTGTTTGTTGATCTTTCCCGTAAGCTTGTCCGCGTGTCCGCCGGACTGATGACCCCAGGTAACGGCCGTGCCGTTACCGATGTCTCTGTGGGACCCGCTCTCGTAGATGAGCGGATGCCCGCCGGAGTCAACGCCCATGTAGACGAAGGTGTGTCCGGACCTGCACAGTATGTCTCCGTACTTCACCATACCCTTAGCCGCCATGTGCTTCAGGCTCTTGTGGGGATAGAAAATTGTGAGGAAGGGAGAAGTCTTCTTCAGCTTCTTGACCGTATCATTCGGCTTCGTGCTGTTATTGGAAGCGAACCATATGCTGCCGCAGCCCGGAGAGATGATTCCTGTCCTTTTGAGCGAAACCGTCGTCAGCGTCACGCAGCTCTGCGTGTTGCCTTTCTTGCCGGTCTTACCATTCCACACTCCCCTGCTGTCGGTCCAGTACTTGCTCGGTTCCGCGTAGCTGTACTTCCTGCTGTTGATGTAAAAGAATGTGTCAATGAGCAGATGTCGCCATCCCGAAAGCACTTCCGCTCTGCTTCTGTTGTTCATCGCGTTGACCGTGACCGGCTCTTTCTTCGGCTCCTCCTTCACCTGTTCTTCTCCCGCGGCGTCATTCTGAGGAGCTGCGCCCGCTGGCGCGGACTCATTCTTCTGCTTCTCGCCAGAGGAATCGTTTTTCGCAGACTTCCCATCTTTAGAATTTGCCGCCGGGCTTCCGGAAGCGGTCGCCTGTTCTGCCGGAGCAGTCGTCGGTTCCGCAGGGGCTTTCGACGCGGACTTGGCGGACATCACACTTTTAGGAATCGTCCTGGCCGCCTTCGTACCGTCTGAGTAGACCCATCTTCCGTAGAGATTGACGATGTATCCGCCTGATGACCGCAAAGGAACAAGCGCCGTCGTCTCCCTGCCCGGCAGGTACTTGGTTCCCCTGCAGTTCATGTTCGCGTACCACCCGTCAAAAGTATATGTCAATGTCTTTCCGTTTTTGCTTTTCGAGTATACCGTCCTGGACGGGCCGGATGGTTTTATCACCCACTTCGAACCGCTCTGAACACCTGTCGTTGCGGCCGGAACCCCCTCAGGGTTCTGACTCGAAGTGTAGTAATATCTGACCGAACATCCTGACGCTCCTGACGCCGTGGCCCCTGCCGCAGAAACAGCGAGAACCAGCAGCAGCGCAGCTGCAATTATCTTTCTGATCATAATAATCCACCCCTTCTAATCCTTCTGAAAGCCGCAAAGGCCGCGGCCGCGGCAAACATCCCCGCAAGCGCCGGGACAGGCCAAGGTAATTTCTGCCCTGTCTGCGGCACATCGAAAGTGACCGTCTGAGCCTTGTTGTTGATATCCTTGTGGCTTATTACTTCAACCTCTGTCGGTGCTTCAGCATCCCCTTCCGGCGCCATCACCATTGAGCATGTCTCAAATACGACCGCCGACTTCCCTTCCAGTTCCTTTACACTGACCGGAAAATCTATTGTTATCGAGCCGTCCTTTTTCTCCGGAACAAAAGTCATCTCCGCCGTCACCGGATTGCCGTCCAGAAGCAGCTCACTGCCCGTCGCTTTGTCCATGAGAACTCCTCTCATGACATATGTTTCACCCGGAATCAGGTTCGTGTATTCCACCTTGTCTGACACAGTATCTGTTCCGTTTGTCGATGCCGTGGTCAGGATCGTCGGCAGATTTACAGTCTGCGCTTCGTCGTTTAGATCGGAATGCTCTCCAACGAGCTTGCCTTCCGTCGTCAGTTTTTCAAAGGCAACCGCCTGCTTGCCCGCAAGGCCTGAACCGTCAAACCGGAACTTGAGTTCAACTGTTCCCGACACCAGCTCCGTTTTATCCTGAGCTGTCTCCGTGAGCTTCTCCCCATCGGCGGCGAATACCGGGCCATCCTTCTCTGCCCTGAATTCAACTGATGACGTGACCGCTTTTCCGCCCGAGACAATCGGTTTTCCCGTATCTTTATCCATGAGCGTTCCGGTTAGCCTGTAGACCTTTCCGGCGATGACATTCGAATAATCCACAGTGTCGGTTATGATGACTTCACCGTCGGCTTCCGTTATCTGTTTTCCTGTATCGTCCGCTATTGCCTTTGTACGTACTTCCGGGAAGTATATGCTCTGAGCTTCGTCCTCGATGTCCTCGTGGGAAGCCACGATCGTAATGGTTCCGTTCACGCCGGTGAGAGCCGGATCAACCAGCTGCTCCATGGCAACCGCCTGCCTGCCGTCCAGAAGCGATGCGTCAAAGGTGAATTCTATATCGATGGTGCCGTTCGCCGACTCAGGCACGAATTCCTTCTCCGCTGTAATCTCATTGCCCTTCGCGTCCTTCATTATTTCAATGATATCCGCGTCCTCTTCGAGCTGTTCAGGCGTTCTCTCACCCATGGGCCTGCTGGCGAGAATTCCGCTCATTATGTACTTGTGTCCCGGCCCGAGATTTGTGTATGAGACAGTGTCGACTATTGTGACCATCCCCTCCGCGTTCGACATCTGCATCCCAGTTGCCTTGTCCGACGCCGTCGTGCCGATTACCGGAGCGGCGTTCTCAAGAATGAGCTTCTTCCCGTCTTCAAAAACAAAGGATTCATCTATCGCAGCGGCGTATCCCGTCGGAGCCGTTATCTCCCTGATGGTGTACGTCTTGCCTTCCCTGAGTCCTTTCAGAACCGCAAAGTTGTAGCCCGCTTCTGCCGGTTCTCCTTCCTCATCCTGGTTTTCCTCTCCATTGTTCTCGGGATTTTCCTCAGGGAAGAGCGATACCTGCGGTATGCTGGCGCAGAGCCCGCTGTCCTCGTCGCATTTGATCATGTCTATGCCGGCCTGTCCGTAGTCGTCCTGAACTATTCTGAAGAGCGCCAGCTGCTTATCTTCCTCCAGAAGTTCGAAGACGGCGTTTTTCAGAAACAGCCGCGTCTCCTTGTCCACCTTGGTTATGTAGAGACTCTTGAGGGGAACGTTTTCGAATTTCACCTTGATGCTTTCCGTTTCGTCACCCGTGACCACCAGCTTCTGAGCCGGAACATTGTATCCGTCAAGCCTGTAGTTGTTCTCGTATTTCTGAGGGTCAAAGTCCTTCTCCGAAATCACATACTCGCCCGCGTACAGATTTCCGAAGTCAATCTTCCCGTCCTGGTCTGTCACGGCCTCAAGATCAACCTTTTCGCCACTGTTGTTCTTTCCCTCAAGCCTGAAAGTTATCCCGGCCACATTTCCGTCGCTGCTCGTCTTCAGAAGTTCCACTCCGGTCCATCTCGCCTCATTTTCAAAGCTGAAAATGAACGCCGCTTTTCCGTCCTTCCTCGTGATTTCCTTTGTCTGCGACTGAGGCTGCCTGTACTTGCTCTTCTGGACATCGGTCATGACTTCTTCAACTGTGAATTTGCCGTAAGTTATTCCCTCGCTTAGCTCAGGCGTTGATCCGCCGGCCCCGGTCTCCAAGATGACCTCGGTGTTTCCCGTCATCTCACCGTTTCTTATCTCTTTATAGACAGTTGCCGCGCCGAACCAGTCGAAGCCGGACCATGTTACACGGTATTTGCCTCTGTCTTCCGTGCTCTGGCGCTTGTTTTTAATCTGCTTTCCCGTATCTGTCTCATACGCGGACGATTCCGGGTTCTCGCTGTCGTGAACGTATTCGACAGGTTTAAGATCCACTGCCGCCTCAGCGGTCACCTCCACATCCGAAGTATCAACCTCCTCAAATGAGTCCCCCTTCAGCAGCTCGCGTATGCCCTCCTCCGTCTTGCCTTTGTCTACCTCTCGCGCCTCGGACTCGCCCTCCGTTTCAGGCTTCTCAGTGAACACTACTGCAAAGGCAACCTCATCCTTTGCTTTATACGCCTTTCCGTTATCGCTTATGATCTCTCCGCCGACTATTTTACCTTCGATTTCTTCTCCGCTCAGGGCTCCAACGATGTCTGAAATGCTTTTGCCAGTCTCGCCCTTGTATTTCAGAGTGCTGCTCAGCTTTACGGTCTTCCTTCCGGTTTTCCTGTCCGCCGCAGCTTTGTTGAGCTCTGCCAGATCGTCTTCCGAAACTTTCCATTCTTCGAGTTCATAGACATCTTTGTCGTAATCAGTAACCTCCGGTTTCGCGGCCTCCAACAGTTCTTCAGATTTAAGCGTGCCCTGATTGTAAAGTTCGCCCGACACCTTGAATCTGAAGCCGGCCGGAGATCCTCCGTCGTTCGTTGCCTTTCGTATCTGCAGCACGCCGGATGCTATTTCTTTGTTCTCCCTCTCGAAGGTAACTGTCTCCCCGATTTCCACGGTCGCCGTCTGCGGTCCCGTGATATCGATGAATTCCGCGTCTTCCGAGAGAACCTCTTCACATCTGTAAGTTCCTTTGACCACCTGCACATCCGCTTCGCCCGTCGCCGCGTCGGTCTTCACCTTGTAGACGATTCCCGCATTCGCGGTGTTGGTCAGTTTGAAATCAAAGGCGAGACTCCCGTCGTAGCTGCCTTTTACGCTTTTCTTTATGTGGATCGTTCCTGTCTCAGGACTGTCCGCCGCGGAAATTGCCCACGTCTGACCGGAGCCGAGGCTTCGCGTATAGACCTGAGGGTTCAGCTTGTACCACTGGTTCGTCTTCGTCTCTTTGACTGTATAGGTTCCCGTATCCAGAGTCAGAGTGTTCGTTGTTCCGTTTGCCCTGCATATGAGCTTGCCAGCCACTGCCCCGCTGCTGTAGTACACCGTGTACTCTATGCCCTCGAAGCTGTATCCGCTCCCTGCAGACAGCGCAAAAGCATCCGTCGATGTCTTGTTCAGCGTGACATACGCCGGCGGATTAAGCTTGGCTGCTATAAAATCCTGGGAACCATTTGTCGGATTACACCTGTAGCATTCGAACCTGTTCGGCACCGTCACCGATGCAGGCATGGCGTTGATAAAACTCTTCACCTCTGAGAGTGAGAGCGGGGAAACCTTTGAATTGCCACTGAGCCATGAAATAGCCCTGCTCAGCAGAATGGCGTTCTTGTTTGTCTGGTTCAGATACCCCTTCTCAAATCCGTAGTAATACATCAGCTTCACACGCTGATCTGACGCGCTCATTCTCGTAACGGTCGCTTTGCCGTTCTTAGCTCTGTTGCCCATCTGAGCGCACGCGCCCGTCAGTCCCAGAGAACTGACAGTGAACTTTGTCGCGTGGGTCGTGTGCCCGTTGACCTTGATTGTAGGTCTTACTACCGTATATGAATAAGTCGTCGCGGCCAGCGCACTGTCAGTATTGAGCGCAAACCCCGCCGGAATCATAGTTACGGTAACAGCGGCCATGAGAAACATGGCCATCAGTTTTTCCCTTAGCCTTCTCTTCTCCCTCATTATCTCTTCCTTTCCGCCCCTTTTGCATAATTGGAATTTTAAAGCAAATATACCATTATTTGTAATTAACGTCAAGATGAAAACCCAATAAAAAACTGCCTCGAAATTATTTTCGAAGCAGTTTGTTCTTTTGCTCTTTAAGGTGCTTTATTTCAGCGCGTTTTCGACTTCCTCCCTGGTGATCCCAAAGCGGTTGAGTCTCCTGAGAAACGTCTTGCCCGTCGCCATGCCGATTCCCAGCCTGTCGCCGGCTATTCGTCTGCGCTTTGCCGCTCCCGGCGTTCCGTCGAGTCCCCAGCTGAACATGTCCCTGGATGTGAACACTTCCCTCTGAGCCTCTGAGTCTTCCGATGCAAAAGCAGCACCGCGCGCTTTTTCAAGGGCCGCTATGATGCTCTCAGGCGAAGCGTTCTCAATGCCGATGTCTCCGTCTTTTTCTGCCAGTCCCCTGTCCAGAAAGGCGTGCTTCGCGTCTGGGTAACGCTCGGATAGCCTTCGCCTGATCTGCTCGCCGGCTGTGTCGGGATCAGTAAAGATTATGATGCCTTTGCTTTCGTAGGCCTTGTCTATAACCTCCCAGGTTGAAGGCCTTATGCCGTAGCCGTGGGTCTCGATTGTAGCTGCGTCAACAGCGCGCAGTACAGCCGCTGTATCGTCGCGTCCTTCCACTACTATTATCTCATCTATGCTCTTCATCATTTGAGCTCAACCTGCTGCGGGCTTTCCACCGCTTTGCTGTAGTTGTCCGAGGAAATCAGTGATGTATCGTCCGGATCGGTATTGGCCGAGCCGTCCGCGCCGAGCGGGTGCACTCCTTCCGAAGAGTACTTCGTGAAGGAGACCTTGTCATCGAAAATATCACATACCGTGCATGTCAGATCGCTGTCAGGGCTGCCTTTGCAGTAG
>CADAHK010000072.1 GCA_902787725.1 uncultured Eubacteriales bacterium
GTGCTCTCGATGACCTTGTGCTCGTAGCCGTATCCCTTCTGGAGGACCTCCATCATTATCCTGGCCAGAATTCCTCTGAGGATGTCCAGACTCTCGTCGCTGTCGTCCTCCATCTCGGTTACGAAGAAGCTGTTCCTGAGATTATCGTAGTATCTTGAGAAATATGACAGATCCAGCTGAAGCATCATCACCATGTTGTCTTCCCCGGTGCTCTCGAAGCTGTGCATCTCCCTGTCGTTCAGAATGTATACATCGCCCTGCTTCAGATTGTAAGTGTAATATCCGTTGCGCATGGTGATAGTTCCGTCGAGCACGTAGACGACTTCCATGTCATCATGGAAGTGAATCGGATATTCTTCGATGTTGGCTGTGATTACATTGACCGGCAGCTCATCTCTGTAGGTAATTTTTTCTTTCAGCATTTTTTCTATCCTCTTTTTGGCCGAATTATGTAAACCAAATGCCCCAACTGTAAATTTTTGGTTCAACAATCGCAAATCCTTGTTGTTATGGGCATTTCAGGGGTTATCCACAACATTTCAGAAATTGTATACAATTCTATCCAAAGATGCCTGTGTATAACCATTTTTTTACTATTGTTGAAATTTCAACGGTTTGCGCTGTCAAGTGCTAATTTCAGTACAAAGTTTTCCACAGGTTTTCGGTAAATTATTTCTTCTTACCCTTAAACCCCCAAAAACGTGGATTTTCTGCGGTTTGTGGGCTTTTTGCTATTTATTTACTGTAAATAATAAGCAAACCGCGTCAATTATTTAACAAGACAGCAAATTAATAACCTGCGTTCAAATTATACTCCCGCAGAAAAGTCATTTTCAATACAAATAATGTTTGTTTTGTTGCGAATATGCATAATATTTGACTTTTTTGTTGGCAAGCCTTAAACTTTCCGTGATGTTGTTGCTGTTTTTAACGGGAGTACTACATGATGGGTGCAACAAAATTATACCAAAACGATGTTTATATCAGAGAATGGGATGCCGAGGTAACAAAAGTCACTGATGATGGCGTATACCTCGACCAGACCGCCTTCTTCCCTGAAGGCGGAGGCCAGAGCTGCGATCTAGGGACCATGCAGGTCATTTCAGGCGGCAAATCCGGTCAGCTGATTCAGGTCACCGACGTTCAGGAAGACGGCGACGAGGTGCTGCACAGGCTGGCTTCATATGAGGGCCTTCATGAAGGGTGCAAAGTGCACTGCAGTCTCGACTGGTCCCGCCGGTTTGACAACATGCAGCGACACTGCGGCGAGCACATTCTCTCGGGAATCTTCTACCAGGAATGCGGCGGCGTCAACCGCGGCTTCCACATGGGAGATGATTACATGACAATAGATATAAGTCTGGAGGATGAACCGACAAATCCTGAAGCTTCAAGACCCGAAGCGGTAGACTGGGACATGGCCCTCCGCTGCGAACGTCTGGCAAATGAAGTTGTATGGTCCAATGCTCCGGTATACGTGTTCCGCTTCGACAGCAGAGAAGAAGCTGAAAAGCTGCCTTTGCGCAAGAAGCTGGCGTTCGATGAAGACATTTCCATCGTCTGCGTCGGATCTCCGGAAAACGCCGCAGACTGCGTGGCGTGCTGCGGGACTCACCCGGCTACAGCCGGTCAGGTCGGACTGATCAAGATATTCAAGGTTGAAAAGTATAAGGAAATGTTCCGCATATATTTCGAAGCCGGGGCCCGCGCCCTGGCCGACTACGACATGAAGCACAACATGCTTACGGAACTGTCCAACAGCTACTCCTCCTCCATCGAGGACTTCCCGGACAAGGTCCGCGGCCTTGAGCAGCGTGCCGCCGACACCAAGGGCGAACTGATCAGCCTCAAGCGCGCGTTTACTGAAATGGAATGCAATGCCCTGGACGAAAAACTGGATGCTGCCGACTCGAACGTGGTCGTTCACAATCTCGAGCACTTCTCAATGGATGACGCATTTAACATGGCCAAATCCTACATGGGCAAGGACAGATGCAAAGGCAGACTGATCCTGCTCTACTCCATTCCGTCGACATCCTACATTCTGGTCAGCGACGGCGGAATCAAATGCGGCGCGCTCGTAAAAGAATACGCCGGTTTCTATCAGGGCAAGGGCGGCGGAAACGATGTCTCCGCCCGCGCCATTTTCAAAAGCGATGAGGACGCATCGCTATTTGCCGATTTGTTACAGAAACACTTACAATAATGGACAGAAAAATGACTGAAAACAAAAAACGAAAATTATCTTTCAACAAAATCATGACTCTTATGATCGTCATAGGTTTCGCCATCGCCGCGGTTGCTTTTATCAGTTCCATGCGGCTGACGGAAAACATGGGATCTCTTGAGGAAAACGTTTCATACGAACTGCCGGCAGGCTATGAGCTCGCCGACGATCCTCAGAACGGTCCCGATGATAAATACTATGTCCGCGAGACCGATGAAACTCTGGAAACGATCAACGTCAGCTATTACTATGACGAACCAAACTACTCCAATAACGATAGATCCATTAAAATCGACAACTCCACCGCGGCGATTATCGAACCATGGGATTGGGCAAATGATGAGGACAACCTGCTGGACTGCGAGATAAAGCACGACTGGGAAGTTTACCATGTACAGTACCAGTGCCAGGAAAAGGACAGGGAAAACTATTACTCATCCTGCTCTCAGGAACAGCAGGATGAACTCCTCGGCTTCATCAAAACCTTTGATTACCACAGACCTGCAGCTGACCCTGACAGCAGCATCTTCCAGAAGCTTCACAAGAATCTGGGAACCGGCGGATGCATCGTTCTGGTTCTTGCCCTCATGTTCTTCATCGGTCTGCCTGTCGCAATGGGCATAGCCGGGGCTTTCGGCAAGGGCACTGAAACCGAATCAGAAGAGAAAGCCACGAGCAGCAAGGATCTCCACGATTCAATGAACAGGGAGAGCAACGCCCGCGGAGAATCCAGCCTCCCTTCGATCAACAATGTTCAGGGAGCAAGTTCCAACAACCTCGCCAGAATGGATCATTCCTGGAGCAGCGTTCCTGATTTTTTCATAAAAATGTTTACCCGAAAAGACAAAAAGGACAAATAAACCGGTCACAAAAGATCATTAAAAAAGCACCTCACTGAGGTGCTTTTGTTTACTTGATGTAAAGATCGACTGTCCGCCGTCCCCACTGTACCGCCTGGCCCCGCGTGTTGAAGAAAAGGTCTATGCGGTTGCCCTTGATGGCTCCGCCGGTATCCTCCGCGTGGACTTCTCCATACCCCGGAACGTACCCGTAGGAACCCATCGCTATTACGCGTCTGTCAACAGCCATGGTTCCCCTGTGAGGCCGCGTTCCTGTGGCTGTCCTGTGGCCCGTGTGGGTGTAACCTGTGGAAACCACTCTTATCACCCTGCTGTACTTGACTCCGTTGTACGAGACAGCGGTGCCTTCGGCAACTACCTGGGTCACCGGTTTTTTTACTGTCTCTCTGTCGATCTCCGTGCGGCTCTGCTCGACGCCGCCGAGAGTTACTATCTTATAGGTGACCTTGTCTTCACCCTTTACGCCTTCGGTAGTAATCTCTGTCTCCCCTTCGAGAAGATCTGATGTGTATTCAGTTTTAGTATCGAAATCCGTCTCTTCTGAAACAGTCTCCTTGTAGACCTCGTAGAGGTCTATCTCTACATCTGTTCCATCCTTCAGCGCATTATTCATGCCCGGTTTGACCACATCTTTCTCCTCCAGAGTGACGTCCCATCCCCTGAGCATGTCGCTGACTGAGTTTCTGATGGTCTTGTACTGCGCGGTCTTGCCGTTAACTGTTACGGTTATGTCCTTGACGCTGTACGAAATCATGGCAAAAAGCCCGATGATTATCAGGTTGCAGATTATCGCCAGTGAAACAACCCGGCAGAATGTTCTGTTTTCATCAATCTTCTGCTTTAGCCAGTTCATAAACAGCCTCTGCGTACATCTGCGCAAGCCGCATCAAATTCTCTTCAGAAATTTTTTCGTTTTTCTTGTGTGCCAGATTAGGCTCATTCGGGAATCTGGAACCAAAGGCAACCGTATTCTCAAACGCTCTGGCGTATGTTCCGCCGCCAATGACTATAGGTTCGCTCTGAACATCACCGGTGTGCTTCTTATAGATTCTCATGAGAGCAGAAACGAGCTCCGACTCCGGATCCACGTTTATGGGACGCTTCTCGTTGATCTTAACTATGCCGTATCCATACTTGTCCAGAATCTCCATTATGCCCGCGTAGACCTGATCTCCGGTGCTGCTGATCGGGTATCTGATGTTGACCGTGATTCTTGCGGAATTCTTGTCCGCTTCAATCTTGCCAACGTTGAAGATGAGCTTCCCGGAATCCTCATCCTCGAAGGCGCAGCCAATTCTCTCCCCATGAAGATCGTACCCGATTCTGTCATTATAGAATCTGACAAAATCCGCAACGCCGTCATTGAGGAAAGTCTGTCTCCCGAGAAAGTCCATCAGTATCGAAACCGCGTTGACGCCCTCCTCCGGGCGCGAGCCGTGAGCTGCTTTGCCGTTTACGCTTATTTCAAGGCCCTTGCCAATTCTTCTGGTTTTAATATCCCATCCGCTTTCTTCCGCGCAGTTCTCCGCGGCTTCCCTGATCAGTTCGTATTTACCGCCTGTTGTATCGTTCACTACTGCCTTTGCAAAATCAGGAACGGCATTTGGCGCAGTTCCGCCGGCCAGAGAAGAGAGCTCAAGGCCTTTGCCTCTTGACTTAGGGAACTTTGTTATTATCTCAAAAAACAGTATCCCCTTCTCACCCCGGATGACCGGAAAATCGCCGTCAGGCGAAAAACCGATGTCAGGCAAATCAGGCGTGTGCTCCAGATAGTACTCCATGCCCTTCCAGTTAGTCTCTTCATCGAGTCCGATGATCAGCCTGATCGTCCTGGCAGGTTCGAAGCCGCACTCCTTCAGCGCTTTCATGGCATAAAAAGACGCGATGACCGGTCCTTTGTCATCTGATGCTCCGCGGCCGCAAACGTATCCGTCAACTATCTGGCCGCCGTAAGGCTCGAAGTCCCAGCCTTCTCCTTCAGGCACTACATCGAGATGTCCGATGACGCCTACAACGCCGTCCTCGGTTCCATCATAATCGATGTGCCCGCCGTATCCGTCCGCGTCGAAAACAGTGAAGCCTTCGTCTTCGCCCATCTTAAGCATGAGTCTGTATGCCTTGTCGACCTCCTCGCCAAAAGGCATTCCTGCCTTTGCGTCTTCAGACTCTACCGCCACGCTCGGTATGGATATAAGTTTAGACAGAGATGAAAGCATCTCTGTCCTGTTCTCTTTGATTCTGTTATTAACTGCTTTCAGAAATTCGCTTTCTGTCGTTCTGTCAGTCATTGCATTCGCTTTCCGCTACATTACAGCTTCTACTCCCTGAATTTCCGGATAGCTTTCTCTCAGAATTCTCTCGACGACTCCCTTGATAGTCATCTGCGCGCCCGGACATCCGGCGCAGTGTCCCTTGAGTCTGACCTTGACGATATTGTCTTCCGTATACTCTACGAACTCAATATCCCCGCCGTCTCTCTGCAGGAACGGTCTGATCTGATCCAGTGCGTTGTTGATTTTCTCTTCCATTGTAATTTCCCTTTCTTTTATATTGCTTTCATTGATAACTTTATTTAAGAGCTTCGACCGTATAGATCGTAGCCATCTTGCCGTTTTGCCATGTGGTTATGTACGCGGTCTTGATCGGGTCTCCGTTCTGGTTGAAGTTTATCAGCCCTGTCGCCCCTTCGAATCTGTACTGCGGATCCTTGAGTATCGCGTTGATATCCTCGCTCGTCGCGTCGTCGGCCGCCTTGTCAATCGCGTCGACCGCTACAAAGTACGCGTCATATCCCAGAGCCATGGCGTCCGAAGGTTCGCTGTCTGTTCCGTATTCCTCAGCGTATGCTTTCAGGAAGCTCTGTCTCTCTTTAGTAACCGCCTCTCCCTCTATGCCTCTGTTGTCCGGCGAGAAGAACTGTACAAAGGCAATATTCTGCGCCGATACATTACTGTTAAGCTTCTTGAGGAACTCTTCGCTCTCCCACTGATCATCCCCCAGGAACGTGACCTTGAGGCCCATGTCCGCAGCCTGATTAATTATGTTCGCCGCGTCAGTGTAGTCGCCCGGCAGCATGACCTTGTCAACTTTAGTCGCCGCCAGCTTCTGAAGAACCTCGGTGAAATCCTTCTGTCCTGTGGTGTACTCCTCATAGTAGGCGATTGCGTCATCATCGTCCGTCTCCGCCTTCATCCTGTCGCTGAACGCTGTCGCTTCAGCCAGGGCCACATCGTTATCGGCAGGGAGGAGCACCCCCGCAACCTTTTCCTTATCCGATTCGAGGAGATATCTTGCCAGCAGGTCGCCCTGGTTCGACGTAACGTAGCAGACTCTGTAGTAATACGGGTTGTTCTTTGTTACAAGCGGATTCGTATTGGTAATCGCTATTGCAGGAATCTTCGCTTCCTTTATGTAAGGTGACGCCGCCAGAGAATACACGTTGCCGTAGCTTCCCAATATGACCATCGGCTTCTTGTCCACCAGGGTCTTGGCGGC
>CADAHK010000073.1 GCA_902787725.1 uncultured Eubacteriales bacterium
CGGAATATACGAGTCTCTGATGGATTCGGCACAGAACTCGGCGAAACACAACCTGGACGGGCAGCTTTCACTGTTCCAGACGAACGCCGGGGCCATGGATGAGACTGTCAAGCACAGACTTCCGGATGTGAAGAACTTCCCGCCGGAGGAACTGCTCGCCCAGGAAAAGGATGTGCTGGGCGTATACCTTACTGCTCATCCTCTGGACGAATACGCCGATGTGATCAGCAGGAGCGTATCCGTCACGACAAAGGACCTGGCGGAGGTGCTTGCAGGCGAGGAGGAAGGCTACACAGGACATATCACAGACGGCATGAAAGCTGTCATGGCCGGAATAATCACGGGCAAGAAGAACCTGATTACAAAGAACGGCAGAATGATGTCCTTTGTGGACATGGAGGACATGTTCGGCACAGTTGAAGTCGTGGTGTTCCCGAACGTTTATGAACTGTGCAGTTCCCTGATAGATGAGGACAGGATCATTGCGGTCAGCGGTACGATAAACTTCAAGGAAGGCGAGATGCCGAAGCTGCTGGCCGACAGCGTTACTGACATACGCACCGCTGAGCCTTTGCGCGGGGAACCGCAGCAACCGGTGAGACAGAAGCAGCCGCAGACAGCGTCGCAGCCGCAGAAGGCGTCACAGCCGGAGGGGCTGATAAAGATACGGCTGCCGGAGGGTGACGGAATACACAACATAGACGATCAGAACAGGCGCGTTCTTGAAGCGGTCAGCGCTGTAATGAAGAAACATCCCGGAAAGCATCAGGCTATAATTTACTACCCGCAGGGCGGAAGCAGGAGAACAAGCGAAGACTTGTGGGTAACGCCGGATGATGACTTTGCGGCAGAAATAAAGGAAATAGTAGGAAAGGATAATTATAAATCATGAAGAAAATCGGGATACTTACGAGCGGCGGAGACGCGCCGGGAATGAATGCGGCAGTAAGGGCTGCAGTAAGATGCGGAATTGAAAGGGGCATGGAAGTCTACGGCATCAAGCGCGGTTACGAAGGCCTGCTTGACGGAGAAATTGTGAAAATGGAGTGGCATTCTGTAGGCGACATACTTCAGAGGGGAGGAACCATACTGAGAACTGCCCGCAGCGCCAGATTCATGGAGCAGAAGTGGGTGGATCACGGCGCAAGAATGCTTGAGGCCTTTGGCATAGACGGTCTGATTGTAGTCGGCGGAGACGGTTCCTTCAGAGGTGGAGTCGATCTCTCCAAGAGAGGCATTTCCGTAATGGGAGTGCCGGGCACAATAGACAATGACCTGGCTTACACGGACTTTACCATCGGCTTTGACACCGCTGTCAACACGATACTCGGACTCATATCTAACATAAGGGACACATCATCTTCACATGAGAGATCTACAATCATGGAAGTAATGGGAAGACACTGCGGAGACCTCGCCCTGTACTCAGGTCTTGCGGGCGGCGCCGATGTCATACTCGTGCCTGAGGTCAAGTGCGACATCAATGAGGTCTGCAGGAGAGTGCTCCAGGGACAGGCGACAGGAAAGGCACACAGTCTAATAGTCATGGCAGAAGGCTTCGACATGGACGCAACCGAACTGGCAAAAACCCTCGAGGAGATGACGGGCAGAGAAGCGCGCGCCGTAGTTCCGGGCTACATTCAGCGCGGAGGCAGCCCTACGGAAAAAGACAGGCGCATAGCGACCATCACTGCTGCAAAGGCAGTCGAACTTCTGTATGACGATTCAAGCAGCAAAGCCATCGGCGTCAACGGCGGCGAACTCGTCGCAATGGATCTGGCGGAAGCTCTCAATGTCAAGCCTGAATTCAACAACGATCTGTATGAGCTGTCCAACATACTGGGCAAAGGCAGATAATTGTGATAGAATGACCCAAGTGTAATGACCCATGCATGATAATAAGGAGAACTGGGAGAAATGAGAAAGTTAAATGGTTTTTTGAGAGGACTCTTCCTGATATTCGGAGCGCTGTTCCTGATTACGGAACTGCTGCCTGAAAGAAAGGCTGCCCTGAGGGACAAGGAAGGCTTTGATAACGAAGAGTTCGATGACATATGGTAATACAGGATAGAGGAGTTTTCTGATGAAAATACTTACTTTGGCCGGAGGTATTCTGATGGTCGCGACCGGTGTTTTTTGCTTCGTCAACCCGGGACAGACTTTTTTGACCATGGCCTTTGTAATTGGAAGTGTAATGGTAATCAACGGGCTGATTCACTCGCTCGGATTTTTGCTTGCCAGAGGCAGATTCGGCATAGGCGACAACAACGGATGGATAATCATCGACGCGGTGCTGACTTTGCTTCTCGGTATTCTGATACTCTGCAACCAGCTGACGGTCGACATCGCCATTCCGATGATATTCGGAATGTGGGTTCTGGTATCAGGCCTGCTGCGTGTAGAGGCGTCCACAAGAATCAACAGACAGAAAAAGCCCGGGAACTTCAAGGCGGCGCTTATTACCGGCATAATTACTGTTATTGTCGGCCTGTTTGGGTTTATCAATCCGTTCATCACGTATGTTTCGGTAATCGTTCTTCTCGGCATATTCATGGTCGTCCAGGGAGCGAACTCGATCGAACTGGGCATCAACATGCCGCACAAGGTGAAGGATGACGCCGTATTGTATGTTCCACATGCGCCAGTGAAAATCGGCGATGATGAGAATGAAACTCCGGAAGAAGTAGCCGAGAGAATACAGGCTCAGAAGGAGTTTCAGGAGAAAAAGAAATTCACAATGGCTTTCGGCGAGGGTAATTTCGGCCTCACCAAGGAGGAAGTCGAAAAAGCAGTACAGGAGCTCAAAAAAGAATGATGAAGTACGACCTTGTTATTGCGGGAGGCGGCGCGGCAGGACTGGCTGCAGCTGCTTCTTTTATTAAAGAACTGAATAAGGATGGGGCCTCGGGCGCGGCTGATGGAAACGCGCGTGTGTGCGTGCTGGAGAAAAACAGCGCTCCCGGGCGGAAGATAAACGCAACAGGCGGGGGCAGGTGTAATCTGACTAACGAGGCTTGTCCCGGCAAGGAAATGACAATCGAATTCTTCAGATCCATCGGAATTGAAACATGGCGCGACGATGAGGGCCGCTATTACCCGTACACCAACAAAGCGTCAGATGTGACAAAGGCTCTGACCGACGCGCTGCAGGGCGTGGACGTCAAATGCGGATTTACAGTCAAGGTTATCTCGCGCATAAAGGCGGCGGAAGCCGATGCTTCGGAAGCCGGAGCTGAATCTAGTGACATGGGCAGCTTCATGATAACCGGCATGCTGCAGGAGAATCCTGACAAGGCACCTTCCATGGAAATGATCTTCGCCGACAGGGTTATCATGGCGATGGGAGGAAAGGCCGGCCCGCAGTACGGCACCACAGGCGACGGATACACGATCGCCCGTACACTCGGACACGATGTGACACGCGTATTCCCGATTCTTACAGGCATAGAATGCGAAGCGGACGGCGTTGATTTTGCTGATCTTAAAGGGGTGCGCGCAAAGGGCACAGTCATCCTGAACAAGGACGGCAATCCTATAGTCAGGGACACTGGGGAGATCCAGTTCACTGAGGACGGCATATCCGGGATATGCGTTTTCAACCTGACGCCTCACATAAAGGCGGATAAACGTGAAAAATTCGAAGACGCGCTGAAACGCTACACGATAACCGTCGATCTGGCTCCTGATTTCACCGAAGAGCAGCTGGCGTCACGCGGCAGCGCTTTCGGCATAATTACAGAGAAACTTGCTGCGGCTCTTGATGGAACAGATATAAAGAACTGGCAGCTCAACATAACAGGAATCAAAGGCTGGCGCGACGCTCAGGCCACCTTCGGCGGCGTCGCTCTTGATGAGATAGACATGGATACCATGGAATCACGCCTTGTGCCGGGCCTTTACTTTGCGGGCGAAATAATCGACGCTCAGGGACCATGCGGCGGATTCAACCTGCAGAACGCATGGGAGACCGGGATAAAAGCCGCGCGGGCGATTGCTGCCGCGGGCGAATAGGAGAAATGCGCATTTGAGATACAGAATAAGTCAGCTTAAGATAGATCCGAGGGTCCTGACAGACGGTGCGCTGGAAGAGCTGCTTGAGAAAGCGGTTTTGAACGAAATCAGACGCAGAACGCGGCAGTCAGGGCAAGAGATATGTAACCTCGAGATAATAAGGGAGTCTGTTGACGCGAGAAAGAAGCCGGATGTGAAGCTTGTTTACACGGTGGATTTTGACTGCGAGAGCAGGCTGCCTTTTGATGTGGCGAAGCGTGAGAAGTACAGCATTCCGATGCCGGAGGCCGCATCCGTACAGGCGGCGGCATCAAAGCGGTTATCGGCAGGAAGGCCTGTTGTCGCCGGTTTCGGACCTTGCGGCATGTTCGCGGCGCTTGTTCTTGCTGAGGCAGGGCTTAGACCGCTCGTCATCGAGAGGGGCAAGGCTGTGGAAGAGAGAATTGCTGACGTCGAGCGCTTCTGGGAAGCACAGACCGGACCTGATCCCGAGTCGAACGTTCAGTTCGGTGAGGGAGGGGCAGGTACTTTTTCCGACGGCAAGCTGACCACGGGGATCAAGGATATACGCATAAGGAAGGTGCTCGAGGAGTTCGTCGAAGCAGGCGCTGACCCGGCGATACTGTATAAGCACAGGCCGCACATCGGCACAGACAGGCTGAGGCAGATCGTTCCTGAGATCAGACGCAAGATAGAGAGGCTCGGCGGTGAGGTCAGATTCAGCACCCGCCTTGAGGATCTGGTGATTGAAGACGGAGCGCTGAAGGCAGTCAGAACAGCGGAAGAAACCATCGAAACAGATGCGGTGATTCTGGCGATAGGCCACAGCGCGAGGGATACTTTTGAGATGCTCCGGAAGCGCGGGTTCAGGATGGAGCAGAAACCATTCTCCATAGGCGTGCGCATTGAGCACCCGCAGGCGATGATCAACGAGTGCCAGTACGGAGATCCGGAACTGGCGGAAATACTGGGGCCGGCGGACTACAAGCTGAGCTACAGGTGCACAGTCAATGAAAACAGAATCGGAAAAGCGGACGGACGCGGGGTCTACACCTTCTGCATGTGTCCGGGCGGGCAGGTGATCAACGCGTCTACAGAGGCGGGAACATCTGTAACAAACGGAATGAGCGACAGCGGCAGAAGCGGGGAGTACGCCAACAGCGGACTGCTCGTGGATGTGAGAACGGATGACTTTCCGGGAGACGATCCGCTGGCGGGAATCGAGTTCCAGAAGAAGTACGAAAGGCTGGCGTGGGAAAACAGGACGGAAGGCGGCATGGCGCGTTCAACCTACGGTCAGTTCCGCGGAGCCGGCGGCGAAGGCAGCGCGGATAAGGATTCGGTCAGAAAAAGCATTCCTGCCTTTGCGTCTGAAGCCATACTCGAGGCCATGCCTGTTTTCGGGCGAAAGATAAAGGGGTTCGACAGAGATGACGCCCGGCTGACAGCCGTAGAGTCTAGAAGCTCGTCACCCGTTCGGGTCAGGCGTGATGAAAACATGGAGGCAATAGGCTTCGCGGGAGTCATGCCCGCGGGCGAAGGGCCGGGATACGCCGGCGGAATCATGTCCGCTGCAGTAGACGGAATCAGGGCGGCTGAGAAGATAATAACTAGTGGAAAATATGTACAATGGTCCGTATAATAAGACTATGGAGAGAAGAAAAGAATTAAGCAGGATAAATATTCCGCTGGATGACAGCATCGACAGACGTGAGCTTTTTGGCGGGATGGATCAGAACCTCCGGAACATCGAAGGCATGTTCGGAGTCACGATAATACAGCGGAGCGACGGACTGCTCATAATAGAGGACGGCGACAGAGCGGTGCGGTCCGATAACGGAGTGGAGCACGCTGCCGCAATACTGAAAGAGATGATCGCGACGATCAGAAAGGGAGAGGTATTGGATCAGCAGAAGGTTGGTTATATTACAGATCTGACGGAAAACGGGATCTCATACAGCAGACAGACTGCGGGCTCAGAGCTCGACAGGGAGATCATATGCTTTACGCACGACGGAAAGCCGCTCAGGCCTAAGACCATCGGACAGAGAGAGTACGTCAGAACAATCAGAAAAAAGGACATAGTCTTCGGCATAGGACCCGCGGGAACAGGCAAAACCTACATAGCGGTTGCCATGGCTGTTCAGGCCTTTAAGAACAAGGACGTTCAGAAGATAATACTGGCAAGACCGGCAGTGGAAGCAGGCGAGAGGCTTGGATTCCTTCCGGGAGATCTGCAGGAAAAGGTAGACCCTTACCTGAGGCCGCTTTACGACGCGCTCTATGACGTGCTGGGAAGAGAGAGCGCTCTCAGGCTCAAGGAAAAGGAAATCATCGAGGTAGTGCCTCTGGCCTACATGAGAGGAAGGACTCTGGACAACTCGTTCATAATTCTGGATGAGGCGCAGAACACCACCCCTGAACAGATGAAGATGTTCCTGACGCGAATGGGGTTCGGGTCAAAGGTCGTCGTTACCGGAGACATAACGCAGATCGACCAAAAAAGAGGAAAAAGGTCCGGTCTGATTGAA
>CADAHK010000074.1 GCA_902787725.1 uncultured Eubacteriales bacterium
GATTCGAACGGCAGGCAGGTCTGCTACGACTGCATGGCGCGCACCCATTATTTCACGAGAGGGTGGAGCTGCATGAGCTACGGGCTCCACGAACGTGAGGTAATGATGGACATCAAATACAGCGGCAAAGGCTATCTCGCCCGCAAGATGGGCGATGTAATGTTCGACCGCATGGAGGTGCTCATTGAAGAGGCCCGCGAATGCGGTTTGAGGCCATTCGATGTTGTCATTCCGGTGCCGGTCAATAAGAAGAGACTCGTGAAGCGCGGATACAATCAGTCTGAGATAATGGCCAGGCAGTTCATCCGCAGATGGAGCGCTGCCGAGCGGGCAGAAGGCGCTGGTCGGCGGGACTGCATTTCGACGGTTCCACGGCTGGAAACCAAAGTGCTCATCAGGCAGAAAGAGACCGTGATGCTGCGAAGTCTTAATCCTGAAGAGAGAAGACTGACCCTTCAGGATGCCTTTGCGGTAAATCCGGCGCTGCGATACCGCATCGAAGGACGAAACATATTGCTTGTAGACGATATATATACAACCGGCGCAACCGCCGACTCCTGCAGCAGAACGCTTCTCGAGGCAGGCGCGTCAGAGGTGTACCTGCTGACGCTTTGCTCAGGAGGCAACAGGAAACCGAAGGGAACAGAAACCCAAAGGGAGACGAATAGTTACTGAACAATTTCACTTTTTTTATCACTTTTGTCAGTAACAGGACATCAAAATGGCAGTTTTAGACCGCTTTTGCTGCCTTTGACTGAACATAATCCCTTTTGGAAGTATTATTGTCAGTCAAAAGAGGAAAAAGACTGACAAAGCATGGTGTTATTGAAGAAAAAAACAGTAAAACACATGATTTATGGCCATCAAATAGTAAATGTTGGAAGTTTTACTGACAAAATAAACGCATCTTAAAAAAAGTACAGTAATAGCCAGGACTTGATTTATCACAGTTCTGTCATATAGGTTGAAAGGAGATTATTGTCATGCCAGAACAGGCAAACACCCTTAATCAAAAGCAGAAAGTCGATTGGAAGAACAGAATAATATGGATCTTGATTGTAACGATTTTCTGGTATGTCACCGTTTTTTCATTCCTAGGCGGATTGTTGTTTGACGGCGGACTGAGTCTGTTCAGCCAAATGGAACTGTCCGGGCCGGTCAGATTTACGTTGATATATTATCTGTCGACAATTGTGGAGTTCGTCGGGATTCTTGTTTACACAGGCATTACCAAGAGAAACAGATTCATATTACACAGTTTCCTGCCAAAAGCAGAAGGAAACCGCCTGAGCGCGCTGCTTCTGGGTCTTGCGGTCGGATTCGTCATGAACTTCGGATGCATACTCTGGGCGCTGCTGGCAGGGGACATCAAGCTCTTCCTCAACTTCGCGGTTGGGCAGATTCCGTTCTTTATCTTTGCGCTGGTATGCGTGTTCATTCAGAGCACTACGGAGGAGCTATGGTGCAGGGGATTCATGTATGAGCGTATAAATGTGCACTATCCGCTCTGGGTTGCGATTGTTGTGAACGGTGTGTTTTTCGCGTTTCTGCACATATTCAATCCGGGAGTGGGAGTGCTGCCGATTGTCGACATAGCCGTCTGCGGACTTTCGTTCTCATTGGCCAAGTGGTACACGGGCAGCATCTGGTTCCCGATGGGAATCCACACGGCGTGGAACTTCACGCAGAATTTCCTGTTTGGTCTTCCAAACAGCGGTCTTGTATCGGAAGCTTCCGTGTTCGGGCTCGACGCAGCGAACGCAAAGAACACACTGATATATGACGTGGCTTTCGGTGTTGAGGGAGGAATTCCTGCAATACTGGCAGACGCGGTTCTCGGCGTGGTATGTCTGATACTGGCTGCCAGAAGCGGTCGTCTGGGAGAGCTGAAGCAGAAGAAGGTTACGCCAAGCAAGGACCCTGCGGGCCCGCAGCCAATGTACGAATATAAAACAAAAGATGTTGACAGCGGCGCGTCGGAGTGGCACTATACTGATAAATAACAAAGAGCCGAAGAGTGCTCTGTATATGATTCGGGTCTGTGATTGAAAGGCCATGCCAGCTACGGGCAAAGGGCTCCACGTAAACCGCTGAAGAAGAGTAGGCGGCGATCATGGCGTAGTTTAGAAGTAAGTCCTCGGAGAAACTCCGGTCAAGGCAAGTGTGGGGGCAAAGATCAGGTCAGCCGGGTCATATGCAGAGCACTTTTTGCACCTTTTTTTGGGGTCTTTTGCCGTTGTAAGCCCTTATCTGATGTGTTAGAATGAAGAAAAAGGGGCACAACATATTGTGCCCGAAGGAGGTTGTTATTATGAAGACTGTTATAACTGGCAAGAATTACACTCCAAGTGACAAGCTTAAGGAGACCATCGAGAAGAAGTTCGCTAAGCTGGACAAGTATTTCTCCGATGAGATCACGGCAAACGTAATGACAATTAAAGAGAAAGGCGGGTATAAGGTAGAAGCTACAATCAACACAAAGGGCAACATTTTCAGAGCGGAAACAAGATCCGGAGATCCTTATGACTGCGTAGACCGCTGCATCGAGAAGCTTTCAAACCAGATGAGCAGGTTCAAGACAAAGCTTCAGAGAAAGTACAAGGGACAGAAGGACTTCGAGTTCGAAGCGCTTCCTGAGTTCGAAGAGGAGCAGGAAGAGATTACAGTAGTGAAATCAAAGAGGTTCCAGCTTGAGCCGATGAACGCTGAAGAGGCTATCATGCAGATGGAAATGCTCAATCATGACTTCTTCGTCTACCTGAACATGGAGACAGATTCCGTAAATGTCGTGTACAAGAGAAAGGACGGAAACTACGGACTGCTCGAGACGACTTATTAATGAATACCATATGTAATGCAGACGTTGAAAAGCAACCACTAAATATAGTATAATAAAGTGCAAAAATGTGCAGATAATAATACACAGGGTGATTAAATGGACGACATCCTTCAGTTCTTTGCGAACACATTTTCAGATTTTGGAATTACCGACGCGATAGACATCATTATCGTCACTTTTGTCGTGTATTATCTGCTGAAACTCATTCTGGAAACGAGAGCCCAGCAGATAATAAAGGGCATTCTGGTGCTCGTCGCGGCGACTTTCGTGTCAGACGTTCTGGAGCTGCACACTCTGAACTGGATGTGCAAAGGCGCCCTGACGCTGGGAGCTGTAGCGGTTCTGATAGTCCTGCAGCCTGAGCTCAGAAGAGCCCTGGAGTTCATGGGACGCGGAAGAATCGTCAGCGGCATTGGCGGCGGCGACAAGGAAAACAGCAAGAGGGTCGTTCAGGCGATAGCAAGCGCTGTCGAGAAGTTCAGCAGTGAAAAGACCGGAGCGCTCATAGTCTTTGAGCGTCAGACCGTCCTCGAGGACTACGCGGAGACCGGCACAATACTCGACGCCTTCATCACCCAGCAGCTTCTGGGGAACATATTCTACGAAGGAGCGCCGCTCCATGACGGAGCGATAATAATCAGTGGGACCAAGGTCTACGCGGCGGGGTGCGTTCTCCCGCTTTCAAACAGCCAGAGCATAAGCAAAGAGCTGGGCACACGTCACAGGGCAGGCCTGGGTATCACGGAGATCTCCGATGCCGTCTCTCTGGTGGTTTCAGAAGAGACCGGAATCATAAGCATGGCCGAAGACGGTAAGCTTGAGAGATTCCTGGATGCCAGAACGGTTGAAAAGAGACTTCTTGAAATCTATCTTTCAAAGCAGACCATAAGAAGCAGGATTTCCGGAATACCGGGCGCTCAGAAGATGTACAACAAGGCCACGGGGCGCACGGCAGAGCGAAAGGAGGATGATGATGACTAATAAAAAAGTACTCATGCTCGTATCGCTTCTGGTTGCCATAGGCCTCTGGATGTTCGTCATGGGCAGTGTTGACCCCGAGACGAGCCAGCGTGTTACGGGGATTAAGGTAGAGATGCAGGGCACTAATGTGCTCGAAGACGAGGGGCTGAAGGCCACGCTTGTCAAACCTAAAATGATAGCCATAACCATCGAGGGCAAACGGTCCCAGATAAAGAAGGCTCAGAAAAAAGGCATCAGCGCTTACATAGATGTATCGACTTGCGATTACGGCAAGAATGAAGCGGAAATATTCATCAAACTTCCTGACGGAGTATCAGGAGTAACGGTAGAAGAGATATCGGCAGAGACCGCGTTCTTTACGGTCAAATAAGGAGGAATTACATGGGAAGCTTATTCGGAAACGGAGATGTCAGAGGAGTAGCTAATACTGAGCTGACGCCGGATCTGGCATTCAAACTGGGCAAGGCAACAGGCTACGTCCTTGGCAAAACAAAGGAGAAGCCTGTTTTCCTTATCGGCAAGGATACCAGAATTTCGGGAGACATGCTTGAAGACGCGCTTAGCGCCGGCTTCATGTCGACCGGGGCTAATGTCATCAAGGTAGGCGTTCTTCCGACGCCGGCGATTGCGTATCTGGTCAAGGCCTATGGCGCTGACGCCGGAGTCATTGTATCTGCATCCCACAACTCATTTGAGTATAACGGCATTAAATTCTACAACAGCGAGGGATTCAAGATGGACGATTCCTTCGAGGACGAAGTCGAGACAATACTCCTGAGAAACATAGACATGGACAGCCACATATCAGGAGAGAGAATCGGCAGATGTCTGGACGCGGACGATGAAGCGGAGAACAGATACGCCGAGTATCTGCAGTCTACTATAGATACGGACATCAGCGGTGTGAAGCTGGTAATCGACTGCGCCAACGGATCTGCGTACAAGGTGGCTGAGAAGGTGTTCAAGGGCCTCGGCGCCGATGTTACACTTATCGGCAACCAGCCTGACGGAATGAACATAAACGCCAAGTGCGGAAGCACTCATCCTGAGCTCATTCAGAAGGAAGTCGTTGAGAGAGGAGCTTTCATGGGCTTCTCATACGACGGAGACGCTGACAGACTCATAGCCTGCGATGAAAACGGCGAGCTGATAGACGGCGACAAGCTGATGTGCATTTGCGCGCGCATGCTCAAGGAGAAAGAAGAGCTTCCTGAGAACAAGGTCGTGTCAACAGTAATGAGCAACGTTGGATTCCACAAGTTCATGAAGAAAGAGGGATTTAATGTAGACATCACCGACGTCGGCGACAGGTACGTGCTGGACAGAATGCTCGAGGAGGGAGCGGCCTTCGGCGGCGAGCAGTCCGGCCACATCATCTTCCTGAATCACGCGACCACAGGAGACGGAATACTGAGCAGTCTGCAGCTTCTGCAGGCGGTGCTTCGCTCCGGCAAGTCGGCCAGTGAAGTCAGCGGCGAGATAGAAATCTATCCGCAGGTTCTGAAGAACGCGAGAGTGAAGATCGAGAACAAGTCCAAGTACGCAAGGGATGAGGAAATCAGAGCCGCGGTCAATGAAGTGTGTGAGGAACTGGGTGAGGACGGAAGAGTGCTCATCAGACCATCCAGCACAGAGCCTATTGTCAGGGTAATGATAGAAGGACAGGACATAGAAGATATTACCGCAAAGGCACAGAAGCTTGCCAGACTCATTACCAAGCGTTTCAGCTAAGGAGGTTAACATGTGCGGAATAGTAGGATATGTAGGCACTGACCACGCCAAGGAAAAAATAATCGACGGTCTGAAACGTCTTGAATACAGAGGATACGATTCTGCGGGCATCGCCCTTCCGATAAACGGGAAAATCCAGGTTCAGAAGGCGGTAGGCGAGATCAAGAATCTCGAGGCAAAGATCACCTCGCCAGATTTCGACTCAGCCGTAGGCATCGGCCACACCAGATGGGCCACCCACGGTGAGCCGACAGAGACGAACGCCCACCCGCATATGAACATGGAAGAGACGATCGCCATTGTTCACAACGGCATCATCGAGAACTATCAGGAACTCCGCGAGTGGCTGACGACAGAGTACGGCAGCGTATTCAAGTCGGAGACTGATACGGAAGTCATCGCTCACCTCATCGGACTCTACTACAACGGAGATCTGCTGGACGCCGTTAACAAGGCAGTCGCTGAAATGCGCGGCGCTTATGCGATCGCGGCAATCGCAGCGGATGAGCCGGATAAGATCGTGGCCGTCAGGAAGGACGCTCCGCTGGTCGCCGGAATAGGCAAAGGCTTCAACTTCGTAGCTTCCGACATCCCGGCGGTACTCAAGTATGTCCGCGATGTTTACCTCATCGAGAACAACGAGACCGTAGTCCTGACAAAGGACGACATCGTAATCTATGACGAGCAGGGCAACAAGGTCGACAGAGAAGTGTACGTTGTAGACTGGAAGGCGGATGCTGCCGACAAGGCGGATTACGACCACTACATGCTCAAGGAGATTCACGAGCAGCCGGCGGTCATCAGCGAGACACTCATGAGCAGACTGAATCCGGACGATTCAATCCGTCTGGACGACATCAGCCTGACAAAAGAAGACATAGACAACATCAACAAGATATACATCGTCGCATGCGGCACGGCGTACCACGCGGGTCTGGTCGGCAAGATGGTCATCGAGAAGATGGCCCACATACCGGTCGAGGTCGACGTTGCGTCCGAGTTCAGATACAGGGATACCTTCATCGATGACAAGACTCTGTTCATCGCTGTTTCCCAGTCAGGCGAGACGCTGGATACCCTGGCCGCCCTGCGTGATGCCAAGGAAAGAGGCGCCCGTATCCTGAGCGTCGTCAACGCGGTTGGAAGTTCCATCGCCAGAGAATCCCACGACGTATTCTATACGCTTGCGGGACCGGAGGTCGCTGTTGCGTCCACGAAGGCCTATACAACGCAGCTGATCTGCATGTATCTTATCGGTCTCTACATGGGCAGCACCAAAGGCACCATCGACAAGGAGTACTATGACTTCATGCTGGCTGAGCTCAAGTCGCTGCCGGATAAGGTAAACAAGGCAATTGAAAACGAGCCGAAGCTGAAGGAGCTTGCGGAGAGATATCACTACAGGGACAACGTCTTCTTCATCGGCCGCGGACTGGACTGCGGCGTGGCGTATGAAGGCTCCCTGAAGCTGAAGGAGATCTCTTACATACATTCCTTCGCCATCGCGGCCGGAGAACTTAAGCACGGTACCATCGCCCTGATGGATTCCGATACGCTGGTCATAGCGCTGGCCACTCAGGATAAGCTCTATGAGAAGATGGTTTCGAACATCGTTGAAATCCAGGCCAGAGGAGCCCGCATCATCGGACTCGCCAAGGAAGGCAAGACCGAAATCGAGAAGACAAGCGACGAGGTCATATACATACCTCAGTGCGCCGACGAAGTCGCGCCTGTGCTGGCGGTCGTACCGCTCCAGATCTTCGCCTACTATGTAGCCCTCGAAAAAGGATGCAACATAGACAAACCTAAGAACCTGGCTAAATCAGTAACAGTAGAATAAAAGCTTTTATTGCGGCGGATCACAGCATCCGCCGCGTATCATAAATCGCTGAATCAGCATTATTTACCGGAGGATTAAATGAACACTGACGAACTGCTTGGAAAGTTTATGCTTGACGGCAGCCCTGTTAGCTGCGAGCCTTACGGCAACGGTCACATAAACAGCACATTTCTGGTGCAGACGGAAAAGGGCACCAGATACATACTTCAGAGGCTGAGCGAGGAAGCCTTCAAGGACGTTCCCGCTCTAATGGAGAACATTTCAGGCATAGCCCAGTTTCTCGAAGCAAAGGCAAAGGCAGAGGGTACCCCGTGCCATGTCCTGCCGCCTGTTAAAACAGCGGACGGCATGACCTACATTAAGGTGACCGAGGAGGAGGCCGGTGACTTTGCGCCGGGTTACTACAGAGTAACGCCTTTCGCGGAGAACTCGATCTGCCTCGAAAAGCCTGAATCGGATGAGGACTTCTACCAGTGCGCCATTGCCTTTGGAACATTCATATCCGAACTGGCGGACTACCCGGCAGAGACTCTTCACGAGACGATTCCGAATTTCCACAACACGCCGGACAGGTACAGGATATTCCACGAGACACTGGAACGCGCAAAGGCAGACCCACAGCTGGCTGAGAGGGTAGCGGCTGCTGAAAATGAGATAGAGTTCGTTCTGGAGAGGGAGGAAAGCGCAGGGCTTCTCCAGAAGCTGCGCGACTCCGGGGAGCTTCCTACGAGGGTTACGCACAACGACACCAAGCTAAACAACGTTCTGCTCGATGAGGACACGAGAACGCTCCTGTATGTAATAGATCTCGACACGGTCATGCCGGGACTGTCGCTCTACGATTACGGCGACTGCATCCGTTTCGGTGCGGCGACGGCGGCCGAGGATGAAACAGATCTTTCAAAGGTGCACTGCGACCTGCACCTCTTCGAGGTGTTCACAAAAGGCTTCCTGGAAAGCTGCGAAGGCCTGACCGATCTGGAGATCAAACTGCTGCCGGACGGCGCCAGAACCATTACGCTGGAGCTGGGAGTGAGATTCCTGACAGACTGGCTTGACGGCGATAAATACTTTGCAATCAAATATCCGGAGCACAACCTCGACAGATGCAGATCACAGCTGGCATTGGCTCTGGACATGGAGATAAAGAGAGAAGAGATGAAGGAGATAGTAAATGAGTTATCTGGGAATTGATTTGGACATGAGAAACGTCCCTGAACTGGACACTGATTTCATTCCGATGGGACCGTGGATGATAGAGTATGAGAAGGAAGCTGACCGTCCGATCGGCATAGCGATCGAGAGAGAGGACGGAAAGATATCCGTCTTCGAGACAAAGCTGAGAGACGAGTCCTTTGAAGAGGCGAACCTGAGATACCTTGAGAGATACATAAAGTTCTGTCTCTGGAGCGTCGGCGGCTGGAAGGTCACCGTCTGCGGCTGCGACGATGAAGCGGCCAAAGTTAAAGAAGAGTATGTGCTCGGGGGTCCGCGCGACTTTGACGTGAACTTCATGATGAACACCTACGAGAGACCTTTCGAGTTTGAAATCTGCGCTCCTGAAGATCTGCCGAAGGCAAACGACGCGGACAAGTCCGTAGGCGGACATCTTGAGGGCTGCAGGATAGGTTTCGACGCAGGCGGCTCCGACAGGAAGGTTTCCGCTGTCATAGACGGAGAGACGGTATACTCTGAGGAAGTGGTATGGCACCCTAAACTTTCGGAGGACATCTCATACCAGTACAATGGCATAGTGGATTCGTTCAAGACTGCCGCGTCAAAGATGCCGCGCGTCGACGGAATAGGCGTATCGACAGCCGGCGTTCTCATTGGAAACGCGCCGATGGTATCGAGCATATTCCTCAAGATATCGAGAGACCGAAGGAGATAGGGGACGTTCCTATCGTTGTCGCGAACGACGGCGACGTAACAGCTCTGGCAGGCGCCATGAGCATGGATGTCGCGCCGGTCATGGGCATAGCTATGGGGACCAGCGAAGCGGGCGGATATGTAAACGCCGACAGAAACGTGCTCGGATGGTTCAATGAGCTTGCCTTTGCTCCTGTCGACCTCAATAAAGAATCGATGGCCGATCCGTGGTCAGGAGACAACGGCGTCGGAGCTACATATTTCTCACAGGATTCAGTAATCAAGCTCGCGCCTGCGGCGGGCATAGAGCTGGATGAATCGCTGGCTCCCGCGGAGAAGCTCAAAGTAGTCCAGAACATCCTCGACGGGGAGAACGCCGCGGATAATCCGAAGCGCGGAGGCGCCGAGGCGATCTTCAGAACCATCGGCTGCTACCTGGCCCACACTCTGATTCTCTACGGACTGTTCTACGACCTCAAGTACGTGCTCATTCTGGGCCGCGTCGCTTCGGGAACAGGCGGGGAGATTCTGGTGAGCGAATGCAACAGAGTTATCTCGGACGAGTACCCGGAGACCGCCGCAAAGATCACGGTAATGCTTCCTGATGAAAAGATGAGAAGGGTAGGCCAGTCAGTAGCAGCGGCCAGCCTTCCGGAAATACAGTAGGCAGAGGCCTGCGGAGGTGAAATAAAATGATTTACAGAAACGCTGAAGTTTTCATAGATGGACATTTCAGAATATGCGACTTCGAGGTAATAGACGGCAGATTTGTTGCCATCGGCAATCCGTATCTGCCGGCGATCGACGAAGCCGCGGGTGATGAGGAGACAAACCTCGACGGCCGCTGGGTAATACCGGGCCTCGTTGACGTGCACACCCATGGCAGCATGAACGCGGATTTCTCAGACGGCGACTATGAGGGTCTCAAAAAGATGGCCGCGTACCTGGCCAAGTCAGGAGTAACATCCTTTGCTCCGGCCGGAATGACACTGCCTTACGAGACGCTTGCTGAGGCCTTTGCGACAGGCAAGAAGCTGCATGACGAATGCCCTGAGGGCTGCGCGAGACTCATGGGAATCCACATGGAAGGACCGTTCTTCTCAGAGAAGAAAAAGGGCGCGCAGAACGGGGCGTATCTCAGAGATCCTGATTTCGACGCATTCAAGAAACTGTACGACGGATGCGGCGGACTCGTTCGCATAGTCGATGTGGCGCCGGAACTTCCCGGAGCTGTGGAATTCACTGCAAAGGCAAGCGAGCTGACTACTGTTTCAATCGCCCACACGGACGCTTCTTATGAAGAGGCTGCAGCTGTTCTGGACGCTGGCGCGACGCATCTGACGCACCTTTACAACGCCATGCCTCCGATTCATCACAGAAAGCCGGGAGTAATCGGCGCGGGATCGGAAAGAGACGGAAGCGAGGAAGACCGCGGCGTAATCGCCGAGCTCATCAGCGACGGATACCACGTTCACCCGAGCTCAGTAAGGATGGCGTTCAAGCTGTTCCCGGGAAGAATCTGCCTCATCAGCGACTCACTGAGATGCTGCGGAATGCCTGAAGGAAAGTATGAGCTTGGAGGACAGGACGTATTTCTCAAGGGCGGCGTGGCGCGGCTCGAAGACGGGACGATCGCGGGCTCGGCAAGCAACGTTTATACGTGCATGCTCAACGCCATAGAGTACGGCATTCCTAAGGAGACTGCTGTAGAAGCCGCGACAATTACACCGGCCAGGGAAATCGGAGCTGACGATCTGATTGGTTCGATAGCGGAAGGCAAGCTAGCGGACTTCATAATCTGCGACGATAATCTTAAACCTGAGAGAATATTCCTTGGCGGTAAGGAGATATAGATGAACTACGATATTCGTGACATAAAACTGGCACCATACGGACACACAAAGATAGAGTGGGTGCGCAACAACATGCCTTTGCTTAAGAGTTTTGAGGAGGAGTTTCTGAGGACGAAACCCTTCGACGGCGTGAAGATCAGCCTGTCCATTCATCTCGAGGCTAAGACAGCGTACCTCTGCAAAGTGCTTGCCGCGGGCGGCGCGAAGATGTCCGTCACAGGAAGCAACAATCTGAGCACCCAGGATGACATATGCGCGGCCCTGGTAGAGGACGGCATAAGTGTTTTTGCTTACCACGGAGCCACTGAAGAAGAGTACAGCAGGCACATTGAGATGTGCCTCGAGCATAAGCCTAACATCATAATCGATGACGGCGGGGATCTTGTCGGAATGGTCCACGGACCTCGCCAGGATCTTGCTGAGGAAGTCTGGGGCGGATGCGAGGAGACTACGACTGGCATTATCCGGCTTAGAGCCATGGAACGCGACGGCGTTCTGAAGTTCCCGATGCTGGCGGTAAATGACGCCGACTGCAAGCATCTCTTCGACAACCGCTACGGCACCGGACAGAGCGTGTGGGACAGCATCATGCACAACACGAATCTGATTGTCGCGGGCAAGATGGTAGTTGTCGTAGGATATGGATGGTGCTCGCGCGGAATAGCCATGAGAGCTGCAGCTCTCGGAGCCAGAGTCATCGTGACGGAGATCGATCCTATCAAAGCCATGGAGGCAAAGATGGACGGATACGATGTCATGCCTATGGCAAAGGCAGCACCGCTGGGAGACATTTTCATCACGGCAACGGGCTGCAAGCACACCATAACTGTTGAGCACATGCTCACAATGAAGGACAGGGCGATTCTCGCAAACGCCGGTCACTTCAATGTTGAAATAGACATGGCCGGTCTTGAGGAAGCGGCCGTCTCAAAAAAAGAAACCCGTGAGAACATCACGGGCTATACTCTGCCGAACGGGCGGATGGTCAATGTGATAGGCGAGGGCAAGCTTGCCAACATCGCCGCCGGAAACGGACATCCGGCTGAGGTCATGGATCTCAGCTTCGCCGTTCAGACTCTGAGCGCTCTGTATATTCTGGAGCACAAAGGCAGCCTGCCTGCGGCTGTAATCGATGTGTCGGAAGAAATCGACGACATCATCGCCCGCAGACGCCTGGAGGCGTGGGGCATTGAGATCGACAGCCTGACGCCGGATCAGGAAGAGTACCTGAAGAGCTGGCAGCTGTAAGTCAACCGATGAGCTCGCTTATGCGGGCTCTTACTTTATCTTCGCCGAGAATCTGCTGAATTGTCCACACGTCAGGGGACTGGCTTCTGCCCATGACGGCGATGCGGATAACGGTGCTCACGTGAGCAACAGAGCCTTTATACTCATCCGGGTGCTTCTTGTAGTCCTTTGGCTTGACCGCGTATCCGAGGTCCGCCGTAATGGTCCTGATCTTCTCGAACCACTGGGACTGGTCGTCGCTGTGGTCATAAGTATCCAGATAGCGTTTCAGAATCTCCTTCGCGTCCTCATCGCATACCTGTTCAGGTATGCGTTCTTCAATTACAAAGTATTCATCGTAGAAGTAGCTGATGAAATCGAAGATCTGCTTCGCGTAGATGAGGTCCTTTCTTGGTTTTGCGTCATCACGACCGATGTTGAGAATCTTCGTGAGGTATTCTTTGTCCTCAAGCAGAGGCGCAGCCTTTGGCTTGAACTCGCGAGCCCATTCCAGCAGGAAGTCCGCCAGTTCGTCTGCCGGAATTTTCAGCAGAACGTCCTTGGAGATATCGTTCAGCTTGTTAAGGTCGAACAATGCTCCGGCGCTGTTCATCTTCTCCGTAGTGAATTCGAATTCGTCGATGTCCGCGTCAGGGTTCGCCATGCGCCACTCCTCAAAGTTGGAGTTCAGTATGGTGAGCAGGTACTCCTTGACAGCCTGCGGATGGTATCCCTCCTGGCGGTAGTAATCCAGTGACAGCTCAGGGTCTTTGCGCTTGCTGAGCTTTCTCTTGTTGCCCGTCTCGTCATCAAGTTTCATGAGCACGGCCGTGTGGCAGTAGATCGGAGGTTCAAGACCTAATGCCTCAAACAGTTCGATATGGATCGGAAGGGACATGAGCCATTCCTCGCCGCGTACTACGTGCGTCGTTCTCATGAGGTGATCGTCTATGACGTGGGCGAAGTGGTATGTAGGAATGCCGCTGGCCTTGAGGATGATAACGTCCTGATCGTTTGCCGGCATGGAAACATCACCGCGGATTTCATCGTTAACGTGGATGTACACGACGCCGTCCGGACCCTGGTTGCCCTTTGACTTCAGTCGAATTACATACGGCTTGCCCGCCGCAATGTTCGCTTCGACTTCTTCATATGTGAGACTGCGGTTCTTCTCGGCGTACTTGCCGTAGATGCCCGTTGTCTCCTTTGCGGCTTCCTGTTGAGCCCTTATGTCGGCCAACTCCTCCTCAGTGAGGAAGCAAGGGTAGGCCTTGCCCTGGCTGACGAGCCTCTTGACGAAAGCCTGGTATATCGGACCGCGCTTGGACTGATAGTATGGCGGTTCACCGTCCGCGTCAGGCTGGCCGCAGCCTGCGCCTTCGTCAAATGTTATTCCGAAGAACTTCAGGGAATTGATTATCGTATCTACTGCGCCTTCGACATAGCGCTTGTCATCTGTATCTTCGATTCTGAGGTAGAATGTGCCGGGAGTTCCGTCCGCCGCCTTGCTCTGGTGTGCCAGTCTCTCATCGACAAAAGCGCCGTAGAGATTGCCCAGATGTATGAACCCGGTAGGGCTTGGGCCCAGACGCGTGATGACGGCTCCGCCTGCCGCATTCTGGCGCTGCGGGAACATGGCCTCGTAGTCTTCAGGTGTTTTATCGATCTGCGGAAACAGTAGCTCCGCCAGTTTGTTGTAGTCCATTTAAGTGCTCCTTAATTCAATTGAGTTGATATCCTGCCGGGAATCCCCCGACGCTAACCATTATAACATAATATGGGCCGTGCTGCGGACAATAAAAGAGCCGGCTGCGTGAGCCGGCTCTCGGATGTTCGCTTAAACAATCCAGTTGGTTAATTCAGTTCAGCTTAGAATGAAGGTCCCTTGTGGTGTACTTTCTTCTGCTTAACGAATTTTCCTGCGCCCTGTTCGCCGACGAAGTCTTTTCCGTCGAATACCAGTTTGCCGTGGCTGAATACTGCGCAAGGATATCCTTTGCACTCAACGCCTTCCCAAACTGTGTGGTCAAGAGCACCGTGCTGGTTCTTGTTGTTGTTGATGACAACCTTTCTCTTAGGATCATAAACAACGATATCAGCATCGAGACCAACTTCGATTGCGCCCTTGCAGTAGTCCATACCGAACAGCTTAGCCTGGTTAGTGGAAGCAATTTCTACTGCCTTATTGAACGTAATCTTGCCCTTGTTTGCTTCGGACAGGATGAATGGATACATGTTCTCAACGCCAGCGCATCCGTTAGGAATAGTAGTGAAGTTGCCCTTCTTGCCATCCTTTGTCTTCTTGCCCCAATCCTTTTCCTTCTTCAGGAACGGACAGTGGTCAGTTGACAGAGTTGAAACGACGCCGTTTCTGATACCATCCCAAAGAGCATCCTTTGATTCTTTGCCCTTCATTGGAGGTGAGCATACGAAGTCCTGAGGACGGAGCTTGAATTCAGGTCTTCCATCCTTGTAAACTTCCTTAGTGAAGTACAGATACTGTGGGCAAGTTTCTGCGAAGATCGGATAACCCTCTGCTCTTGCCTTTGCAACTGCAGCAACACCCTGAGCGTTGTCCAGGTGAACGATGTACAGAGGAGCGCCTGCCATCTTAGCCAGGTTGATTGCTCTCTCGTCAGCTTCGCCTGCTACTGCTTCATTCTTGGACATGTAGTGATACCAAGGTGAAATCTTCTTTTCGCTCAGATACTTCTTAACGAGATAGTCGTTAACGTTCTTGTTCTCTGCGTGTACACCTACCAGTGCGCCGATTTCCTTAGCCTTGCACAGAGTTGCGTAGAACTGACCATCATCAACGCCGAAGTCGTAAACCATGAATACCTTGAAGGAGGTTACGCCCATGTCAACAACCTTTGCCATGTCGTCCAGCATTTCCTGTGTAGTTACATCGCCAACGCCCATGTGAATTGAGTAGTCAACAGCAGGTCCCTGTGATTCTGCCAGATCCAGTTTTTCCTTCAGGAACTTTGACATCTTCACGCCAACAGGCTGAGTTTCAAAGTTGATAATTGTTGTAGTTCCGCCGCAGGCAGCTGCTCTAGTACCTGTGAAGTAATCATCAGTTGAAATAGTTCCGCCGAAAGGCATTGCCATGTGAGTATGACCATCGATAGCGCCCGGCAGTACCAGCTTACCCTTAGCATCGACAACTTCTGTACCGGCATCTGGTTTCAGATTAGTTCCGATTGCGGAAATCTTGCCGTTTGTTACTGCTACGTCAGCCTTGAATGTGCTCTTCGCAGTTACGACCTTACCGCCTTTGATTAATAAATCCATAATATTTGTCCCTCCTTTAGTCAAGAAAGTGATAATACAAAGGGCCTTTGAATTCCAAAGGCCCTTGTAATGTTATATAAAGTTTTAACTTAGACTTTATACAGTTGTGAGACTTCGGAAGTCTCGTGAGACAAAAGCCTCAAATGTTCTGTTGGTCACAATTGAGCTTATGCTCTCTTTGTGAATGCTTCGTGCTCTTCTTCAGTTACGAATGAATTTCCAGCCAGGCTCGTCTTCATCAGGATGATGTAGAGGATGAAGGCTACGAAGAATGACCATACGTAGTTGATGGAGTTAACGAATGAGAAGAACGGACCGGATGCTCCGAAGTAGAGCAGCAGTGGCAGGATGAATGCGCAAACCCATGAGATTACAGCAGCCCAGTTCCAACCACCGGAGTACCAGTATCTGCCCTGAGGACCCTTGAACAGGTCATTAACGTCGATTCTCTGCTTCTTAACAATCCAGTAGTCAGCGATCAGGATAGCAGCGATAGGTGACAGGATTGTTCCGTAAGCGTTCATCCAAGTGAAGTATGCAGCACCGGAACCATAGATCCACCATGCCTGCAGGATGAAGAATGCGAACAGTACAGTAATAACTACGCCCATCTTGTAGCTGATCTTCTTAGGGTTGATGTTAGCAATTCCGTTTGCAGGAGCTACTACGTTAGCAGCTACGCAAGTAGTAATTGTAGCAGCTACAGTACCCAGAGCGGAAATCAGTACAATCAGCTTGTTGTCCAGATAGTACAGAACCATGGTCGGGTCGAACATTGCTTCGCCGAACGCAACCTTGGAAGCCTGAGCATAGTATGCACCAACGAATGCGCAGAACGCCATTGGGATAGGCATACCAAGCATCTGGCCCCAGAACTGGTCTTTCTGTGATCTTGCATATCTTGAGAAGTCAGGAATATTCAGAGCCAGTGTAGCCCAGAATGCGATGTTGCCCATGAGACCTCCCATGTATACCATCCACCAGCCGCCGTTAGCTTCGACCAGAGCATCGTCATTGCCCATGCTCATTACTTCCCAGAATCCCATCTGTCCGTGGATGAGGGAGTATGACCATGCCAGCAGTGCGATCATTACAGCGATCAGGATAGGGCCGCCCCAGTTCTGGATGAATTTGATTCTATCCATGCCGTGGTAAGCTACCCACCAGATGAAGAACATGAAGATGATGTAGCCGATGAACTGTCCTACCATTACAGGAGCCATGCCGCCCCAGGAAGGAAGGCTCATCATCCAGTTCTGATCTGCGAACTTGCTGATGAATACACCGATGATAGCGCCGACAGCGCCGCCGCCTACCCAAGCCTGTACAGAACACCATCCGCAAGCGGTGAGTGCCCTCAGCAGTGCCGGGATCTGAGCTCCGATGGAGCCGAATGTCAGTCTCGCGAAGAGCGGGAACGGAATACCATACTTAGTACCAACGTTGGAGTTCAACTGAATTGGAATAAGGATGGCGATGTTTCCGAGCGCTACGTTCAGAACTGACAGCCATGGGGATACGCCCATGCCGATAAGTCCTGATGCCAGTGAGAGGGATGGGATACAAATCGACATACCAACCCACAGCATCGTGATGTTGTACGTGGTCCATTTTCTTTCAGCTACTGTGGTTGGCTTCAGGTCTTCGTTATAATACGAAGAACTTGACAGCTCCGCACGTGCTTCTTCTGAAAGTTCAAACAGGCCGTTCGTTTCAACTTGAGTGTAAGTTGCCATAAAACACCTCCATTTGAAAATTAGAAATATATTATTACGACAAGATTATACTACAAAGTGTGAAAAAAGTAACG
>CADAHK010000075.1 GCA_902787725.1 uncultured Eubacteriales bacterium
TGTTGCTGGAAGAGAACACAAGCAGGGACACTCAATGTATGAGTTCATTAAGACTGAAAAGGGCGACAGAGAAGATGTTATCATCAAGGCTCCGGAAGAGATCATTAAGCCGGGCGCAGCTGACATCGTAATCCTCTGCACTGACTCATTCACAAAGGAAGCATTCCCACGCCTCAAGTTCATCCTGGAGCAGGGACTCAACTGCATCACTTCAGCAGAAGAAATGGCTTATCCTGCTGCACAGAACCCAGAGCTGGCTGCTGAGCTGGACAAGATTGCTAAGGAAAACGGCGTTTCCGTACTCGGAACAGGCATCAACCCTGGTCACATCATGGACCTGCTCGTACTCGTTATGACTGGCTGCATGATCGACGTAGAGCACGTTCTCTCAAGAAGAGTTAACTCACTGTCACCGTTCGGACCTGTTGTTATGCATGAGCAGGGCATCGGCGTATCAGTAGAAGAGTTCAAGGAAAGAAAAGCTAACGGCACAATGTCAGGTCACGTTGGATTCGCAGAATCCGTTGGCATGATCGCTGAAGGTCTCGGCCTGAAGGTTGAGCAGTTCTCACAGGACATGAACCCAATCGTAACAGATGTTGACAGAAAGTCACCTTACGGCTTCGCAGCAGCTGGTTCATGCGCAGGCGTTGCTATGGAAGCTGACGCTGTTCTCTCAAACGGCATGAAGGTTAGAATGGAGCATCCGCAGCAGATCGAGCCTGAACAGGTTGGAGTACAGACTGGCGACTATGTAATCCTTGAAGGAACTCCTGCAGTTAACATGGTTAACAGCCCAGAGGTTGAAGGTGGTCTCGGAACTATCGCAATGTGCGCTAACATGATTCCGCAGGTTATCAACGCTGAGCCTGGTCTGAAGACTATGATCGACCTGCCAATTCCTCGTTGCCTGATGGGTGATGTAAGAGACAGAATCGATCCTGCTAAGAAGATCGTTAAGTAATTAAAACAACAAATCAAGATTAACAGACACGAGGCACCCGGGGACTCCCAGAGTGCCTCGTATCAGCAAATAAGGAGAGAAAAAATGGCAAAAAAAGGCGATTGGGTTCGCATCCACAGCATCGTTCTGAAGGCAGAAGAGAGAACAGCTAAGCTGCCTGAGGATACAAAGCACTGCGACCTGGAACAGTGGACAAAGGGCTTCCTGCTTGCAGACGCTGAAATCGGCGACGAAGTAGAAGTTGAAACAGTTGTAGGCAGAATTGAGAAGGGCACTCTGATCGACGACTTCCCATACTACGATCACAGCTACGGCAAGTTCGTTCCGGAGCTGATCGAAGTTGACAAGGTTCTCAGAAAAGAGATGGCAGAGATCGGAGGTGAAAGATAATGACACTGGCTAAAGATTATGCTTCCGTAATGGGAAGATCCAATGACATCCAGAAAGACGCTCTCGGACTGGACTATGCGGAATTTGAAACATCTCCTATCGCGTTTGACTATGACAAGCTCATGACCTCCACTGGCTACACCCTCGAAGAGGTCAACAGAGTTCAGAGCCAGTTCGGCGTAGGTAACACTCCGCTGCTGGAGGCAAGAAACCTGACTAAGCTGGCGCGTAAATACGCAAAGCCTGGGTTCGGCGCTAGAATCTTCATCAAGGACGAAGCTGCCAATCCATCAGGATCATTCAAAGACAGAAGAGCTGCCTGCGCGGTTTACCACGCTAAGAAGCTGGGATACAAAGGCGTTATGGCTGCTACATCAGGAAACTACGGCGCTGCAGTAGCTTCACAGGCTGCTATTCAGGGCCTCAAGTGCATCATCGTTCAGGAATGCTACGACTCCCACGGAGTTGGACAGCCTGAAATCGTTGAGAAGGCTCGTAAGTGCGAAGCGCTCGGAGCAGAAGTTGTTCAGCTGACAGTAGGACCTGAGCTGTTCTACTCCTTCCTTTCAATCCTGGAAGACACTGGCTACTTCAACGCTTCCCTGTACTCACCATTCGGTATCGCGGGCGTTGACACACTGGGTTATGAAATCGTAATGCAGTGCAGAGAAAAGCTGGGCAAGGATCCGGACATGGTAGTATGCACAACTGCAGGCGGCGGAATGACAACAGGTACTGCCCGCGGTGTCAGAATGGCTGGCTGCGACGCAGAGATCGTTGGCGCATCCATCGACCTGTCAGGTCTGTCAATGGCTTCAGACATCGACTTCAACAAGAAGTCATGTACAACAGGCCACACAGGATTCGGCGTTCCTTACGCTACAGATCCTGACCACAGTGACGTTCCAAGATCAGCTGCAAGACCGCTGAGATACATGGACAGATACGTAACAATCACTCAAGGCGAGATCATGGAAATGACAGAGATGCTGGCTCAGCTGGAAGGCATCGAGAGAGGACCTGCAGGACAGACTTCACTGGCCGCAGCATTCTCACTGGCTCAGGAACTGCCTGAGGACGCTATTCTGGTAGTTTCCGAAACAGAGTACACAGGCGCCGGCAAGCACGTACAGCCTCAGCTCTGGTTCGCTAAGGAAAACGGCATCGAAGTTAAGCTCGGCGACCCTAAGGACGAGGTTCCTGGCAAGAGCGTAGTACTGCCGTCAAGCCCTAGACTCTTCAAGTACAAGGAAGCTGACATCAACCACTTCAGACAGTCCCTGATCAAGAAGGCTGTTAAGAAGGCAGGCGTAAAGCCAACTGATTCAGACCTCGAATTCCTGGCAGAAGAGACAAAGACAGACGTCGATTTTGTTAAGAAGACACTGGAAGAAAACGGATTACTGTAAGACGGAAACACGGAGGGGAGTCTTCTCCCCTCCGGATAAAACAGTCTGAAAAGACAAAGGAGAAAAAAGGATGAGAAGAGAAGACGATTTTGCAGAACGCAGAAAACACATCGCAGATCTGACAGATGAAGAGCTCTACAACAGATTCTGGGAACTGGTTGACCAGGTTGTAGACCCTCTGCTTGAGCTCGGAAGAAAGAACACAACTCCTTCCGTAGAGAGAGCTGTTCTTCTGAGAATGGGTGTATCATCACTGGATACTCAGAAGGTAGTTGAAGGCTGCATGGACAGAGGTCTCATGGGACATGGTGCTGGCCACGTAGTTTACAAGGTTATGAAAGCACACGACCTCTCAGCGAAGGAAGCAGCAGAGAAACTCGTTGCAGGCGAATACTGGGACGAAGTAGTAGCAAGTTTCAAGTAAGGAGGTAGAGAGATGTCAGATTTCAAATTAGCACCTAACGAAAAGTTAAACATAAAAGAGATCCTGAAGGACCTCGACAAGTATGAACCAAGAAGAAGAGGCTGGCACTGGAGAGAGCCGGATCCTGGCTGCAAGCTTGGACCTTTTGAATATCATGATTGTTCAAAGCCTCTGAAGAACAGCGTAGGACTCCCTCCTGCAAAGTACTTTGAAGATGCTGACCCGCAGCCAATGCCTGTCATCACAACTGAGATTGCATCCGGCAGATTCGAGGACGATATCAGAAGAATGAGAATGGGCGCATGGCACGGCGCAGACCACCTGATGGTTATCAGACATATGGGTCAGTCCCACATCGACGGCCTGATGGAAGGTACGCCGCAGGGTATCGGCGGTGTTCCTATCACTCGTAAGCAGGTAAGAGCACAGAGAAAAGCATGCGACATCATCGAAGATGAAGTTGGCCGTCCGATCAACTATCACTCCTACGTATCAGGCGTAGCTGGTCCTGACGTAGCAGTAATGTTCGCAGAAGAAGGCGTAAACGGCGCTCACCAGGACCCTCAGTACAACGTACTGTACAGAGACATCAACGCCATCAGATCATTCGTAGACGCTTGCGAATCAAAGAAGATCATGGCATGGGCGCAGATGCTCCAGATCGATGGTGCGCACAACGCTAACGCAACGGCGAGAGACGCTTGGAAGGTAATGCCGGAACTGATCGTTCAGCACTCCATCAACTCAAGATTCTCAGAAAAAGTCGGCATCAGCCCTGATCTGATTTCACTTTCAACAGTACCTCCGACAGCAGTACCTGGACCTCTTATGTACTACGACCTGCCATACGCAGTCGCACTGAGAGACATCTGCGGCAGATACAAGATGAGATGTCAGCAGAACACGAAGTACATCTGCTCCTCTGCAAGAGAAGCAACAGTAACGCACGTTCTGGACATGTTCATCTCCAAGCTGACTTCCGTAGACATCCAGTCAACAATCACTCCTGACGAAGGAAGAAACGTTCCATGGCACATCTACAACATCGAAGCCTGCGACAATGCGAAGCAGACACTGATCGGTATGGACGGTCTCATGGAAATGGTTGAACTGAAGAAGGATGGCCCGCTGAGAGAGAACGCCAGAGAGATCAAGGAAAGAGCTCTCCTGTTCATGGAAGAAATGGTCGAAGCAGGCGGATACTTCAACGCTGTTGAAGCCGGATTCTTCGTTGACTCCGGAAAATATCCTGAGAGAAACGGCGACGGTATCGCACGTAAGCTGGACGGCGGCGTAGGCTATGGATACATCTTCGAGAGAGAAGACGACTACATGGCTCCTGTAACAGCACACTTCGGATACAACAATGTTGAGCAGTACGGCGGAGATCCTGAGAATCCATCAGCGCTCATCGGCGGATGTACATTTGAAGACAGAAGCAAGATCGTTTACATCGACGAACTCGATGAGGAAGACAATGTAAACGTAAGACTCGAGAAGGTTGCCAAGTACCACAACGGCGAAGCGATCATTCCGGAAGTTGAATGGTGCGGAGACGGCATCATCCTGCTGACGATGTGCATTCCTACACACGCCAGAGCTTCTGAGGCAGTTGCTCTTGAGATCGGTCACAGACTGGGACTGGAAGATCCTGTTGTTATCAGTAAGGAAGTTCTCCATCCGGCAGAAGGCACTAGAGTTGAGATGAAGGGTAAGGTTCCATTCGATATCGATCCTTCCACACTCGAGATTCCTGCACCGCCGCATCACCAGTCAGATGCAGTTCTCTACAAAGAGTTCGAAGAGCATCCAATGGTAGTTGTATGCGGAACAGTCGGAAATGACGAGCACTCCGTAGGTCTCCGTGAGATCATCAACATCAAGCACGGCGGAATCGAGAAGTGGGGCGTCAAGGTTAACTACCTCGGCACTTCCGTTCCTGTAGAGAAGTTGGTTGACGCAGCAGTTGAGCTGAACGCGAATGCAATTCTGGCATCAACGATCATCTCACACGACAATGTTCACTACAAGAACATGAAGAGAATCAACGAGCTGGCAATCGAAAAGGGTATCCGCGACAAGGTCATCATCGCAGCAGGCGGAACACAGGTAATTCCTGAAGAAGCCCGTGAGACTGGCATTGACGAAGGATTCGGAAGAGACTCCCATGGAATCGACGTTGCGACATTCCTCTGTGAAGAAGCAATGAGAAGACGTGGAGAAGAGCCACCTGAAGTACAGGAAGTAATCTAAGGCGACTCTAATCTTAGAGACACACTGGGCCGGGCGAAAGCCCGGCCCTTAATCAAACAAACCGATTTGAAAGGTAACAGAAATGAAAGTAGATGTACTCGTAGCAGAAATCGGATCAACGACGACCGTAGTAAATGCATTCAGAAATATAGATAGTGAAAATCCGGAATTCTGGGCACAGGGACAGGCGCCGACCTCGGTGCTGGAAGGTGATGTCAGAGTGGGCTTGCAGGGAGCGATTGATGATCTCTGCGCAAAGCAGGGAATTGACAGTCTCGAGTATGACGAGATGCTCGCCACATCATCGGCAGCAGGTGGACTGAAGATGACGGTGCATGGGCTGGTCTATGATATGACAGCCAGAGCAGCCAAAGAGGCAGCGCTGGGAGCAGGCGGCATTATCCACTTCGTGACGGCAGGAAAACTCAGAAGAACAGATCTTGCGAAGATTAAGGAGATTCAGCCAAATCTGATTCTCATCGCAGGAGGCGTCGACTACGGTGAAAGAGATACCGCCATCGACAATGCAGAGAAGATCCGCAGCCTCGGATTAAAGACGCCTATCATCTACGCAGGTAATATTGAAAATCAGGAAGAGATGGAACTCATCTTTGATGAAGAGTCCGGACAGAAACTCTACAATGTAGAAAATGTTTATCCTAAAATCGATGACATGAACGTTGAACCGTGCAGGAAAGTCATTCAGGATGCATTTGAAGACCACATTACAAATGCCCCGGGAATGGAACACGTCCGCGACATGGTCAATGGCCCGATCGTTCCTACCCCTGGCGCAGTCATGCAGGCGACGAAGCTTTTGAATGAGTGCATCGGCGAAGTTGTCGTCATAGACGTCGGCGGCGCGACAACAGACGTCCATTCCGTATGCAGAGAATCGGATAACGTGGCGAGAATTCTGACCGCGCCGGAACCGATGGCCAAGCGCACAGTAGAAGGCGACCTGGGCGTTTACGTCAACAGGATGAAAGTCATCAGAGCAATTCCGAAGAATGAAGATGAAATCAAAATGGTCGAGATTCTGACGGAGGAAGCTGTCATGAAGGCAGTTGACCGTCACGCCGGCCAGATCAGATACATATACGGTCCGAGCGGACGCAGCACGGTTGCTGAAGGCAAGGACCTTACGCCGGTCAAGTACATCGTGGGAACAGGCGGCGCGCTCACGAGGTTGCCGCACCGTGAGGAAATCATGGGACGCATCTGTGAATACGATCAGACCGGGACAAAACTGTTCCCTACACATCACGCGAAGATTGCTGTAGATAACGATTACATCATGGCGTCGCTGGGCGTGCTCAGTGTCAAGCACAGAGAGGGTGCCATCAAGCTGCTTGAGAAATCGCTGGGCTTCAAGTTCGTCAAGCCAGAAGAAAGTCAGTACGGCATCAAGACCACTTCGCAGCAGAGCGCGGTAGCAGACGGCCCGGCCATTCT
>CADAHK010000076.1 GCA_902787725.1 uncultured Eubacteriales bacterium
CGACTTCGACGACGAGATGCTCCAGCACCGTGACGTGGACATCAATCTTAAGCCGCTGTACAAGTTCGTCCTTGCGGCGGACCGCGACGATACGAACTATGCGCTGGAACGCCGGTACGAGAACCCGCTCATGGACCGGTTTTATGCGGGTCTTCCGCTGCCTGTCACCGTGACGGAGGATGCCACGAAGGTTCCGAAACCTTCGCAGGAAGTCTTGGATGAGGTGCTATACGGAGGCAAGGCCTCTGGAGCTGCCCGTGAGTTCCTCCTGGCATTGGCGGAACTGGACCAGAAGCAGTACAACGCCGCCCAGACGCATTATGACCGCGCCATCGAGGCGGAAAGCGGCGGGGACCGCTACGACAGCTATTACAAGGCTCATCCGCCAAAGGATGAAGAGGATTAAGCATGGAAATCATAGTAAACGACGAGAGTGCTGTTACTGAGCAGATGATGGATAAACTCAGGGAGGCGGCTTCCGCATGCACTAAGCTGGATGTGGAAATCAGCCTTTCTTTTGTTTCTCTTGATGAGATACACGAGCTGAACAGGGATTACAGGGGAGTCGACAGGCCGACTGATGTGCTTTCATTCCCGATGTTTGACAGCCTTGAGGAACTGGAAGCAGCCTGCGGCATGCAGGGCGGCGAGTCCGGAGAAGAAGGACAGCCGGTGCCCCTCGGCGATGTCGTCATATGCATGGACAAGATAATCGAGCAGGCTGAGGAGTTCGGCCATTCCCGGGAGAGGGAAACGGTTTACCTCTTCACTCACAGCGTTCTGCACCTGCTTGGCTACGACCATGAGACCGAAGAGGACAAGCGGGAAATGCGGGCGAGAGAAGAGGAGATAATGGACGCTATAGGCCTTGGAAGAGATGGCGCAGGAGGACAGACACAATGAGATCAGGATTCGTAGGGATAATCGGAAGACCGAACGTAGGCAAATCAACCCTGCTCAACGCCATACTTGGCGAGAAAATCGCGATCACCACTGAGAAGCCTCAGACCACCAGGAATATCATACGCGGCATCTACACGCACTACGCTGAAGAAGAGGGCGATGACGATGTGCAGATCGTATTCATCGACACACCGGGAATTCACAAGCCGCGCAACAAGCTGGGAGAGTACATGACCGACTCGGCCATCGCGACCTTCGGGGAGGTCGACGCCATCATATTCATAGTCGACGACGCCCTGAGCAAAGGCCCCGGAGACAAGTACATTCTCAATCTTCTGAAAGAAACGGATACTCCGAAGATTCTGGTAATCAACAAGATTGACAAGATGGGCCCTGATGCTTTTGCGGAAATATACAGAGAATACGAAGAGACCGGAGTGTTCTCCGAGATATTGGGAACAGCCGCGATCGACGGCACAAACGTCGGTGATGTAATAAAAGCCGCGGCGGGATTCATGGAGGAAGGACCGATGTTCTTCCCGGACGACATTGTAACGGAGAATCCGGCCAGATTCATTGTCAGCGAGATAATCCGCGAGAAGATTCTGCTATATCTGCAGGATGAGGTGCCTCACGGCGTCGCGGTGGAGATCGAGCAGTATGAGGAAGAGGAGAATCTGACCAGAATAGGGGCGGTCATCTACTGCGAGAGAAAATCCCACAAGGGAATGATAATAGGCAAAGGCGGCAGAAAGCTCAAGGGCATAGGCAAGAGCGCCCGTCAGGAGATCGAGGCCCTGCTGGGGACAAAGGTTTTCCTGGAGACCTGGGTCAAGGTAAGGGAAAACTGGAGAGACAGCGATATAGCGCTGACGAACTTCGGATACAGAGACTGATATAAGCGGACGGAGACTGATGAAAGCGGATACTGAAGGCATAGTCCTCAGAGAGACGAAAACTTCATACAACAGACGCATGATTCTGCTCTTTACGCGGGAGTACGGCAAGATAAGCGCGGGAACGAATCTCGGAGAACGGGGCAAAAGCAAGAGCGCCCTGGCTCTGCAGCATTTCACCTTCGGAAGATACGCCCTGCACAGAGGAAGGAACAGCTACAACATCGACGGCGCGGAGGTCATAAAGAGCTTCTACGGAATCGGTGAAAACGTGGACAAGTACTTCAACGGAGCATATGTTCTGGAGTTCACGGCCAAGGTGCTCCATCCTGAGGTGCCGATGCCCGGCGTCTTCGACATGCTTATAGATTTCTTCGATCTGCTTGAGCGAAGGGACAAGGGGTTCGGAACGCTGGTTCTGGCCTATCAGACAAGGCTTATTGCAAGCATGGGAGTAGCCCCTGTACTGGACAGATGCGCCATCTGCGGCAAGCCTGCAGGCAACTGGTTCAGCATTGAAGACGGGGGCGTTATATGCGATGACTGCCACGCTGAAATCATGGCCGAGGCGGAAGATAATTCAGCGCGCAGTGCATTGATTTACCCTGTGAGTTTTGATATAATCAATGCGTTAAAATACTTTACTTCAAATCCATTGAAGAAGCTTGAGAATATTGCACTCAACGAGGACACAGGCAAGACGCTGCAGAGGCTGATTAGAGACTATGCAGCATATCATCTGGATGCCTCGAACATAAAAAGCGAAAGTATGGTTTAGAATGGGAGGATAACACATGGAAATCACATTGGAAAAGATCGAATTAGTAAAGGACAGAACTGGCGTAACTTACGCAGAAGCCAAGAAAGCCCTCGAAGAAGCTGACGGCAGCGTTGTTGATGCTATCATCGCAATCGAAGAGACCGTCAACTCCGGGGACAAGAAGAGAGCTTTCGGTGAAAGGGGAGAAGCACTTTTCGCAAGCCTTAAGAGCCTGATCAAGAAGGGCAACGTTGCAAGAATCCTGGTTAAGAAGGACAGCGACACAGTAGTTAACGTTCCTGTAAACGCCGGCATCCTGGGAATCTGCATAGCACCGCTGGCTTCAGTAGTTGCTATCGTAGCCGCATTTGGATTCAAGTGCTCAATCGAGGTTGTCAAGACTGACGGAACAATCATCGATGTAAGCGACGCTGTATCCGACAAGGTTTCACAGGCAGCTGAATTCGGAAGCGACAAGTTTGAAGAACTGAAGGACAAGGGCAAGGACTTCTATGACAAAGCCAAGGAAAGCGATATCTACGACAAGGCGAAGGACGCTGCTCAGGACCTGAAGGACAAGGCTGAGGACATCTATGACAAGGCCAAGGAAAGCGATATCTATGACAAGGCCAAGGACGCCGCTCAGGACCTGAAGGACAAGGCAGGCGACCTGAAGGACGATCTCAAGGACAGAGTCAGCAAGGAAGCTGAAGAAGTCGCCGAGGCTGCCGAGGAAGCAGCGGAAGAAGCTGAAGAAGTTGTTGAAGAAGCTGCAGATGCTGTTGAAGAAGTGGCTGAGGAAGTAAAGGACGAAGAATAAGAATGACGACAGAAGTCACAATGGATAAAATCACAGCTCTCGCCAAGAACAGGGGATTTATTTTCCCGGGTTCAGAGATCTACGGAGGGCTGGCTAACACATGGGATTACGGCCCTTTGGGCGTTGAACTTAAGAACAACATCAAGGATGCGTGGCGCAGAAAGTTCGTGCGCGAATCAGAGTACAACGTAGGACTCGACGCCGCCATCCTGATGAATCCCGAAACATGGGTAGCGTCGGGACACGTCGGCGGTTTTGCGGATCCTCTGATTGACTGCAAAGCCTGCAAGGCGCGTTTCCGTGCTGACAAGCTGATAGAAGACCATCTTCACGAACAGGGACAGATGGACGTCCAGGTCGACGGATGGTCCAATGAGAAGCTTGAGCAGTTTATTGCTGAAAACGGAGTCAAGTGTCCGGAATGCGGCAAGTCTGACTTCACCGGCATACGTCAGTTCAATCTGATGTTCAAAACATTTCAGGGAGTCACTGAGGAATCCACTGCTGAGATTTATCTCAGACCGGAAACGGCTCAGGGCATTTTTGTCAACTTCAAAAATGTTCAGAGAACGGCCAGAAAGAAGCTTCCGTTCGGAATAGCTCAGGTCGGCAAGTCCTTCAGAAATGAAATCACGCCGGGCAACTTCATCTTCAGAACAAGAGAGTTCGAGCAGATGGAGCTGGAGTTCTTCTGCAAGCCGGGAACTGAGCTCGACTGGTTCGCATACTGGAAGAACTACTGCGCGGATTTCCTGAGAAATCTGGGAATCAAGGAAGAACACATGAGACTCAGAGATCACGATCCTGAGGAACTCTCCCACTACAGCAACGCCACGACGGACATAGAATTCCTGTTCCCGTTCGGATGGGGCGAACTGTGGGGAGTCGCATCCAGAACCGACTTCGACCTTATGGCGCATCAGAATCATTCAGGTCAGGACATGACGTACATGGATCCTGAGACGAATGAGAAGTTCGTGCCGTACTGCATCGAACCGTCGGTAGGCGTAGAGAGAATGCTGCTCGCGTTCCTCGTTGACGCTTACGATGAAGAGGTTCTTACGGATGACAAAGGCAAGGAAGATGTGCGTAAGGTGCTGAGACTGCATCCTGCGCTGGCGCCTTTCAAGGCCGCAGTCCTGCCTTTGAGCAAGAAGCTTGGCGCGGCAGCCGAGCCGATTTATCATGAGCTGCAGAAGCACTTCATGGTCGACTATGATACTGCCGGTTCCATAGGCAAGAGGTACAGACGTGAGGATGAGATCGGCACGCCGTTCTGCATCTGCGTAGACTTCCAGACGGTCGGGGACGACAACACTCCGGCTGACGGATGCGTCACGGTAAGAGACCGCGACACCATGGAACAGGTCAGAATACCGATCAGCGAAGTGAGATCATACATCGAGGAAAGACTCGAGTTTTAACTAAGTCATTCAATATTGTTATCAATTATTGTAAATACATGAGGAGAGCAAAATATGGGAAAGTTTGTTTATTCATTCAATGAAGGCTCAAAGGACATGAGAGACCTTCTGGGAGGAAAAGGCGCCAACCTGGCTGAGATGACAAAGATCGGTCTGCCGGTACCTTTCGGTTTCACAGTAACTACTGAAGCGTGCACAAGATATTATCAGGAAGGACAGACCATCGGTCAGGATATCGTTGATGATATCTACGTCAAGCTGGCTGATCTGGAAGCTGTGACTGAGAAGAAGTTCGGCGACGCGTCAAATCCTCTTCTCGTATCGGTACGTTCCGGTGCAAAGATTTCAATGCCGGGCATGATGGACACAATTCTGAATCTGGGACTCAACGACGAAACAGTTGAAGGACTTGCTGCCCTTACAGAAAATCCTCGTTTCGCATACGATTCCTACAGAAGATTCATCCAGATGTTCGGAGATGTCGTAATGGGCATCAGCAAGAGCAAGTTCGATGAGATTTTCGACGGGCAGAAAGCGAAGAAGGGCGTTGAGTTCGACCTGGGACTCGACACTGACGACCTGAAGGAAGTCATCGCAGGCTACAAGGCAATGTACAAAGAGGAAATCGGAAAGGATTTCCCACAGGATCCAAAAGAACAGCTGATGGAGGCCATCAAGGCAGTATTCAGATCATGGAACACTGAGAGAGCTATCCTCTACAGACAGCTCAATGAGATTCCTGATGACATCGGTACAGCTGTAAACGTACAGTCAATGGTATTCGGTAACATGGGCGATACTTCAGGAACAGGCGTAGCCTTCACTAGATCACCTGTAAACGGCGAAAAGGCAATCTTCGGCGAATTCCTGGTCAACGCTCAGGGCGAAGACGTAGTAGCCGGAATCAGAACACCTCAGCCTATCGCTGAGATGGCTCAGGCATTCCCTGATGTATACAGCGACTTCATGAGAATTTCAGAAGTGCTGGAAAACCACTACAAAGACATGCAGGACATGGAGTTCACAGTTGAGAGAGGCAAGCTCTTCATGCTCCAGACAAGAAACGGCAAGAGAACCGCTCCGTCAGCAGTAAAGATCGCTGTTGACATGGTAGGCGAGGGTCTCATCACCAAGGAAGAAGCAATCATGAGAATCGAGCCTGGTCAGATCGATCAGCTGCTCCACCCGATGTTCGATGCTGACGAACTCGCTGCAGCAGAGAAGCTGACTAAGGGACTTCCTGCTTCACCGGGCGCTGCATGCGGACAGATCTACTTCAACGCAGCTGACGCAGAAGCCGCTGTTGCCGAGGGAAAGAAGGTTATCCTGGTAAGACTGGAGACTTCACCGGAAGACTTGGCAGGCATGGTCGCTGCTGAAGGTATCCTGACAGCAAGAGGCGGCATGACTTCACACGCTGCAGTAGTTGCAAGAGGCATGGGTAAGTGCTGCGTATCCGGTTGTTCAGAGATCAAGGTCGACGAAGCAGGCAAGACACTGGGAGTCGGCGGATACACATTCGGCGAAGGAGACTT
>CADAHK010000077.1 GCA_902787725.1 uncultured Eubacteriales bacterium
AGCCTTTGAACTGGCAGGAAAAGTCGGAATGGAAGTCATTAACGCCGACCTGATAGCGGGGCTTCCTGAAGAAACAGCTGAGGATTTCGCTTACAGCCTGGAGGAGATCATAAGGCTCGGGGCTGAGAACATAACTCTGCACACTCTGGCGGTCAAAAGGGCTTCGAGGCTTAAGGAGATGGATGAGAACTTCAACTACAAGGATGAAGAGCTCAGAGAACAGATGCTGGTATCGGCCCACGAGAGGCTAAGAGGCTGTGGATACGCGCCTTACTACCTCTACAGACAGAAGCACACATCGGGAAACACTGAGAACACAGGCTTCTGCAAAGGCGACAGACCGGGGCTTTACAACATAAGGATAATGGAGGAGGCCCAGTCAAATCTGGCCCTCGGTGCCGGGGGGATAAGCAAAATCTACTTTCCGGAGGAGAACAGGCTCGAGAGAGTAGCCAACGTCTCAAACTACGAGATTTACATAGACAGAATCGACGAGATGATCGATAGAAAGATAAAAGGTTTCTTTGGAAACCGCTGAACATAAGGAGGAACTAAAATGCTGACAAACGCACCAAAAGGAACAAAAGACGCAATGCCTGATCAGGTTTACAAGTGGCAGTATATCGAAGAGAAATTCGCCGCGATCTGCAGGAGATACGGATTCAAGGAGATCAGGACCCCGATATTCGAGCATACAGAGCTGTTCCAGAGAGGTGTCGGAGATACCACTGACATAGTCCAGAAGGAAATGTACACCTTCAAGGATTTCGGAAACAGAAGCATCACGCTCAGACCTGAAGGAACTTCACCGGTCTGCAGAGCTCTCTGTGAACACAAGACTTACGCTGATCCGCAGCCTACGAAGGTATACTACAACATTCCTTGCTGCAGATATGAGAAGCCGCAGTCGGGAAGACTCAGGGAATTCCACCAGTTCGGCGTTGAGACTTTCGGAACCATGAACATGATGGCTGACGCTGAGATCATCGCCATAGGATACGACTTCATCAACGAGATGGGGATTACCGACGTTGAGCTTCAGATCAACAGCGTCGGATGCCCTGAATGCAGAGGCAAGCACAGAGACGCTCTGAGAAAGTTCCTCGAGCCTAAATACGATGAGCTCTGCCCGACATGCCAGGAGAGATTCCACACAAATCCTATGAGAATCCTCGACTGCAAGTCTCCTATAGACCAGGAGCTGGTCAAGGACGCTCCGATGATGCTCGATTACCTGTGCGATGACTGCAGGCAGGCCTTTGAAGAGCTCAAGGCAAACCTGGACGCTTTCGGCATCAAGTATGTCGTAAATCCTAAGATCGTAAGAGGACTTGACTACTACACCAAGACTGCTTTTGAATTTGTAACCACCAAAATCGGCGCTCAGGGCACCGTATGCGGCGGCGGAAGATACGACGGTCTCATCGAGGAGATCGGCGGACCTTCAACTCCGGGCGTCGGCTGGGGAATGGGCAAGGAGAGAATCCTCATGACCATGGAAGCCTGCGGCGTTGAAATCCCTGAACCTGCAGGCACCGACGTGTTCATCGCTTTCATGGGCGACAAGGCCAAGGCCTTTGCTCTTAAGCTCATGCACGACCTGAGACTGAAGGGCGTCGCGGTTCAGATGGACGTAATGGGAAGAAACTTCAAGAACCAGTTCAAATTCGCGAACAGAGCAGGCGCCGCCAAGACTGTAATCATCGGAGAGAGCGAGCTTGAGAGCGGAATGCTCCAGATAAAGGACATGGAGAGCGGCGAGCAGACTGAAGTCGCTATTGATAACATAATTGACGAGCTTACCAAGTAAAACCAGGAGATAGAGAATGCTATTTAAGAGAACCCACATGTGCGGCGATCTTCGCAGCACTGATATTGGAGCGGATGTTGTGCTGAACGGATGGATCCAGAAGAGGAGAAATCTGGGTGGACTCATATTCTGCGATGTTAGAGACAAGACCGGTATAACACAGGTTGTGTTCAATGATGAAACAAGTGAAGAACTCTTCGCGCTGGCTGACACTCTCAGAAGTGAATACGTCGTAGGCGTGAAGGGCAAGGTGGTCGAGCGCGAATCGAAGAACCCTGAGATGGAAACGGGCGATATCGAGGTCATAGCTGACGACCTGGTTATCTATTCAAAATCAGAGACTCCGCCGATCTACATCAAGGATGATGACAATGTCGACGATAATCTGAGGCTGAAGTACAGATATCTGGACCTGCGCAAAAAGAAAATGCAGGACAACCTTTCATTCCGCGCGGCACTGACCACGCTGGCCAGAAACTACTACGCCGAGAACGGTTTTACGGAGGTCGAGACTCCGATGCTCATAAAATCCACTCCGGAAGGCGCAAGGGACTATCTCGTTCCGAGCAGAATCAATACGGGAAGATTTTATGCTCTGCCGCAGTCGCCTCAGACGTTCAAGCAGCTGCTGATGGTAGGCGGCACGGACAGGTACTTCCAGATCGTCAAGTGCTTCAGGGATGAAGACCTGAGGGCTGACAGACAGCCTGAATTCACACAGATCGACCTGGAGATGTCATTCGTCGACGTCGACGATGTAATCGGAATCCAGGAAGGTTTCCTTAAACGCGTCATGAAGGAGATGAAGGGAATCGATATTGAAACGCCGTTCCCTCGCATGACCTACGAGGAGGCAATGACGCGCTACGGCAGCGACAAGCCTGATACGAGATTCGGCTTCGAACTCTGCGATCTGACCGACAAAGTTAGAGACTGCGAGTTCAAGGTGTTCACGGACGCCATCGCGGCCGGCGGAAGCGTGCGCGGCATATGCATTACAGGCGGAGCCGATGAATACACCCGCAAGAAGATAGACAAGCTCACGGAAGCCGTCAAGAGCTACGGAGCAAAGGGCATGGTATGGATGAAGAAAACTCAGGACGGAGTATCGTCATCAGTCAACAAGTTCTTCTCTCCGGAACAGCTTGAAGATCTCGCGGACACCATGGATGCAAAGGCAGGAGACCTGATTCTTATCATCTCAGATTCGAACAAGGTTGTATTTGACAGTCTGGGATTTTTGAGAAGACACATAGCAGGCCAGATGGGACTCCTCGACGACAACAAGTTCAATTTCCTGTGGGTCGTTGATTTCCCTCTGTTCGAATACGATGAGAAGGAGGACAGATGGTCAGCAATGCACCATCCGTTCACATCGCCTAAACTGGATCACGCGCAGCTCCTCAAGACTGACCCTCACAAGTGTCTGGCAAACGCCTATGACATCGTTCTGAACGGCGTTGAGCTGGGCGGGGGAAGCATAAGAATCCACGATCAGGAAATGCAGGAGGACATGTTCAGAGCTCTGAACATGACCCAGGAGGATATTGATGAGAAATTCGGATTCCTCGTGGAAGCATTCAAGTACGGAGCTCCTCCTCACGGAGGCCTCGCCTACGGCCTTGACAGAATGGTCATGCTCCTGACCGGTGAGAAATCAATCAGAGAAGTCATAGCGTTCCCTAAGAACCAGAACGCCCAGTGCATGGTAAGCGAAGCGCCGGGACTGGTTGATGAAGGCCAGCTGGATGAGCTGGGAATCAAACTGAAGTAATGAAGAAGATAGGAATTCTAGGCGGTTCATTCGACCCGGTACATAATGGTCATGTGTCACTCGCGAAGCACGCTCTCATAAAAGGCGGCCTTCACGAGGTCGTCATGATTCCAGCGCGGATTCAGCCCTTTAAGCAGGACCGTGTTCCAGCGTCAGGCGAAGACAGGTTCAACATGCTCGCCCTGGCTGCCGGAAAGGATGACCATATTACGGTATCAAAATACGAGCTCCAGCAGGAAGGCGTCTCATACACATATCTTACGATGAGACACATGCAGGAGTTCTTCGGCGAAGATACAAGGCTGTATTTCATCACCGGAACAGACAGTTTTCTCAAGCTGGACACGTGGAAGAACGCGCCTGAACTGCTTACAAAATACTCGTACATAATTGGAACGAGGCCCGGATACAGACAGGATGAATACGAAGAGGCCCTGCGGAGAATAACATCTGCGTACGGCACTGAAGTCATCAGCATGGAATGGACAGAGCCGGACATTTCGGCGACGCAGATAAGGCAGATGATTGCTGAAGGAAAGCCTGTTGATGATCTCGTTCCGACCGAAGTGGGAAGATACATAAAGGAGCATGGATTATACAGAGTTTGAAAGACTGAAAAAAGAAATAGTGCCTTATATAGAGGAGCATCTGAAGCCGTCGCGGCTGGAGCATACGATGAACGTCGTCAAGGTAGCCAGAGAGATGGCCGAGAGATTCGGCGAGGATGCATATAAGGCAGAGATAGCCGCGCTTCTTCACGACATGGCTAAATATGAAAAAAGGCCCGGGGTGAACATGGATTTCGCCCACAGCAAGATAGGGGCCGAGATGTCGCGTGAGATATTCGGCATAGAGGATGAGGACATACTCAACGCCATAGCTTATCACACGACGGGAAGGGCCGGAATGTCGAAGCTGGAGAAGATAGTGTTTCTGGCAGACGCCATTGAGCCGGGCAGGAATTATCCCCGGGTAGATGAGATAAGAGAAGCGGCGGAAACAGATCTGGACAGAGCGTGCATTCTGTCCCTGGAGAGGACAATCGAACATGTTAGAGACGAGAAAGGGTGGTATCTCCATCCGGACTCATTAAAAGCAAAACAATACTTGGAGGAAAACAATCTGATGGAATCAAAAGAACTAGCGGAACTTATTGCGAAAACACTCGATGACAAAAAAGGAATTGACGTAGCTCTCATAGATATCGCGGAGCGCAGCTCATTCGCGGATTACTTCGTGCTGGTAAGCGCCGGAAACGAGAGACACGCTCAGGCCCTCAGAGACTCTATTGAAGACGTGCTGGAACCTATGGGAATCTTCCCGAAGAACGTCGAAGGCAAAAACAAGCCGACATGGATTCTCATGGACTACAGAGATGTCATCGTTAACATAATGACACAGGACGCCAGGGAAAAATACAGCCTTGAAAAAATCTGGGGCGACTGTGAAATAACCCTTTGCAATTAATCAAAATAGGATATATCGGAGGAAAAAATGAAAGACAGATATGATTTCAGCGAAATCGAGCGCAAATGGCAGAAAATCTGGGAAGAGGAAAAGCCTTTTAAGGTGACAGAAGACCCGGATAAGGAGAAGTACTACGTACTCGAGATGTTCCCTTATCCATCGGGCAAGCTTCACATGGGGCACGTAAGAAACTATTCCATCGGAGATGTTATCGCCCGTTTCAGAACGATGAACGGCTACAATGTGCTTCATCCGATGGGTTATGATGCTTTTGGTCTTCCTGCGGAAAACGCGGCTATTCAGCACAAAGTAGAGCCAGCGGAGTGGACGTGGGGCAACATAGCAGAGATGAACAGACAGCTGCGTCAGCTCGGTCTGTCATATGACTGGGACAGAGAAGTCGCGACAGCGCATCCAAGCTACTACAAGTGGATGCAGTGGATCTTCATACAGTTCTACAAGGCCGGTCTGGCATACAAGAAAGAGAGCCAGGTAAACTGGTGTCCGAGCTGCCAGACAGTTCTCGCCAATGAACAGGTAGTCGACGGATGCTGCGAGAGATGCGGCACGCTCGTCGGCAAGAAGAATCTGTCACAGTGGTACTTCAAGATCACGGATTACGCTGAGAGACTGCTTTCCAACCTGGACAAGCTTGATGGCTGGCCAAACAAGGTCAAAATCATGCAGAGAAACTGGATCGGCAAATCATACGGTGCCGAGGCCACATTTGACATTCAGGATTACGATGAAAAGCTGACAGTATTCACAACCCGTATTGACACAATCTACGGAACCACTTTCATGGTACTCGCGCCTGAGTATCCGTCGGTTCCTGACATGGTAAAGGGAACTGAATATGAGGCTGATACCATGGCTTACATCGAAAGATGCGCCCGCATGAGCGAGATAGACAGAACCTCAACCACAAATGAGAAGACAGGCGTATTCATCGGAAAGTACGCCATCAATCCGTTCACAGGCAAGACCATGCCTATATACATTTCAGACTACGTACTCATGGGATACGGAACAGGCGCCGTAATGGGCGTACCTGCTCACGACCAGCGTGACTTTGAGTTCGCCAAAAAGTTCGGAATCGAGATCGTTCCGGTAATCGATCCGCAGGATCC
>CADAHK010000078.1 GCA_902787725.1 uncultured Eubacteriales bacterium
GTAATTATAGCAGTAATAATAGCGGCTGCAGTGATAGTAATAGCGCTGATCATCGCCATCGTGGTGATGCGCAGCGCGGTATCGGGCCTTGGCGACAGGGTCAGCGAGACCCAGAGAGCGTCGGGAGCGGTCATAAATCAGCAGCTGAACGACGCAATGGCTCAGATAAACAGGAGCATGGGTGAGATGCAGAATCTGTCCACAGGGGTGGACGATCTTAAGCGTCTCATGACGAATGTGAAGACAAGGGGAATTGTCGGAGAGGTGCAGCTGGGCGCCATACTTGAGGAGATTCTCTCGCCGCAGCAGTATGAAGAGAATGTGGCTGTAAAAGGTGACAGCGCCAGAGTCGAGTACGCTGTCAGATTTCCGTCTGAAGACGGAAGCAGTGTCTATCTGCCTATTGATTCAAAATTTCCGGGGGACGCTTACATGGAACTTCTGGACGCCTATGACACAGGCGACAGGAGCATGATTCTCGCCGCCACGGATCATCTGAGACGGTCGGTGATAAGATCGGCGAAGGACATTAAGACCAAGTACATCTATCCGCCGTACACCACTGAGTTCGCGGTGATGTTCCTTCCTTTTGAAGGGTTGTACGCCGAGGTGCTCAGGCTCGATCTTGTGGAGATGCTTCAGCGCGACTACAGGGTCACCATCGCCGGGCCGACGACAATGGCAGCGATACTGAACAGCTTCCAGCTTGGATTCAGGTCACTTGCCCTTCAGCAGAGTTCAGGTGAGGTCTGGGAAACCCTGGAGAAGGTCAGAACTGAGTTCGGTAAATTCAACGACGTTCTGGAAGACACACAGCACCGCCTCGACCAGGCCCAGAAGGATCTGGAGCAGCTGGTTGGCGCCAGGACGAGAAGCATACAGAGAAGTCTGGACAAAGTTTCGGACTACACGGATTACAAAGATAACATACACGGACAATAAACGAAATGAGCATTTACGCTATAGCGGATCTGCACCTTTCCTTCGCGCCGGATACCGACAAGCCGATGGACATATTCGGCGCAAGGTGGAAGGACCATCCGGAGAGGATCAGGGAAAACTGGTGCAGCATTGTAAGTGAAGAAGACACTGTCGTTGTGGCAGGTGACATATCGTGGGGGCTGAAGCTTTCTGACGCCGCCTACGATCTGGACTGGGTGGACGCTCTGCCCGGTCATAAAGTCATGCTCAAAGGCAACCACGACCTCTGGTGGTCCGGCATAACCAGGCTGAACGCCATGTATGATTCCATGACATTCCTGCAGAATGACGCTTACTGCGTGACCATGGAAGACGGAAGCGAGGTGTGGATATGCGGAAGCCGCGGATGGCTGACGCCTGACGATGATGATTTCACTGCCGATGACGATAAGATATACAAGAGAGAGATACTGAGGCTCAGATCCTCCCTTGAGTACGCATGCAATTCTCCGGAAGACGCAAAGGCAGACTTGCCGGACGTGATTGGCTTTCTCCACTATCCGCCTGTCGCAAAGCCTGGGATGTTCTCGGGCTTCATGCAGGCCTTTGAGGACTTCGGAGTGAAGGAAGTCTATTACGGGCACATCCACGGGGAAGAAGGCTTCAGAAGCGCTGTTCAGGGAGATTACTACGGAATCAGTTACAGACTGATATCCGCGGATTACCTGAACTGCTGCCCGATCAAGATCAGATAATAGAGTTCAGACATCAGAAAATAAAGTTCAGACAGAAGAAGGTGATTTAATGAGAGCTGCGATAATAGTAATGGATTCACTTGGTGTCGGCGAGTTGCCGGACGCCGCGGAGTATACTGACGCGGGTACCGATACGCTTGGACATATTCTGGATAATTATCCTTTGGATATTCCTAACCTGAGGAGACTCGGACTTGGAAATATTGAAAGACCTGAAGACCCGTCAGGTAAAGTCGCCGGCGGACGTCTTGCCGTCGATGATCCCGAGGGCGTCTACGGACGTTTTGCTGAGTTATCTGAGGGCAAGGATACAATCACCGGTCACTGGGAGATCGCAGGAATAGAGACAAAGGTTCCAAACAAGACATACTATGACGGTTTCCCTCAGGAGCTGATGGATGAGTTCGTGCGCCGGACGGGATATGGGTATCTCGGGAACTGCGTCGCTTCCGGCACGGAGATTATCGAGGAGCTGGGTGATGAACACGAGAGAACCGGCAAGGTCATCGTGTATACGTCCTCGGACAGCGTATTTCAGATAGCGGCAAACACGGATGTCGTTCCTCTGGAGGAACTGTACAGGATCTGCAGGATCGCCCGCGAACTCCTCGTGGGAGAATACGCCTGCGGCCGTGTCATAGCGCGTCCTTACATCAAAGGGCCTGACGGAAAGAGGGTCCGCACCGCGGACAGACACGACTATGCGCTGTCGCCTCCGGAAGACACAATACTCGACGTGATTTCCAAGGCGGGAATGACCGTTTACTCGATCGGTAAAATCAGAGACATTTTCAATGGCAAGGGAATTACCGAAGCTGTGCACACGGAGAGCAACGACGATGGTGTAACGAAGACTATAGAAGCGCTCAATAAGGATTTCGACGGCCTGATCTTCACAAACCTTGTGGATTTCGATTCCAAGTACGGCCACAGAAGGGATCCTGTAGGCTACGGCAAGGCGATTGAGGAATTCGACCGTAGACTGCCGGAGATAATGGAATCGCTCAGGGATGACGACATCCTTATTATCACCGCGGATCACGGAAACGATCCGACACATATAGATTTCAATCACACCAGAGAGTATGTATTCTGTCTCATGTGCGGCAAGTCGCTGCGGAAGGGTGTTGATCTCGGCACCAGAAAAACCTTCGCCGACATAGGAGCAACTGCAGCTGATTATCTGATTGGAAAGAAGAAGCCGACTGAAATCGGAGAGAGCTTCCTCGAGCTCATTAAAGCCTGATTAGATCTCTTAATGAGCGGTTTTGACGCCGTTTACATAAACAAATTTTAATAAACAAAGTGCCCCCAATTCATTGATGGTGGGGGCCTTTTTTAATACAATTATGTCGGAGGTGTATTATGAGAAGAAGAATCATATGCTTCGCGTTATCCGCGATGCTTATCCTCACGTTCATACCGCAGATCACCTTCGCGGTAGAGGATGTAATCGACATGGCGGAAAGCGAAGAAATCACTTCAGAGGAACCGGCGGAGGAAACGCCTGAAGTAACTGAAGAACCTTCAGAAGAGGCTTCGGATGAATCCTTCGAGTACGAAGTATCCGGTGTCATTACTGGTTTTGTTCCTCTCGAAACAACGGAATACTATTATGAGGGTAACCCCGATGAAGGTGATCTGACAGTATATCTCCCTGAAACCCTCAGCGTATATCTCGACGGAAGCGACCAGCCGAGCAATATTGCCGTGTCCTGGGAAGCCGTTGAGGACTTTGACGATACAGATTTCTATTTCTATTCCCTCAAGCCTGTATGGGGCGAGGGCATAACTCTGTCTTCAAGCCTTAGTGAGGCAGTAGATGTACCATGGATTACTGTGTACAAGCAGGAGCCTGAGAACACTAATGTTGAACCGGTTGTCACAGAGGAAGAAGCGGAACCTATCTACACCGAAGAAGAAGGCAGTATCGATCCTGAAGAAGGTGCGGCTGAAGAGACATCCGATGCTTCGCTTAAAGCCTTTGCGCTTGATAACGCGGGCGAGATTGTCGACAACATCACGGAAGATTCCTACGCTGATACGGCTGCCAATACGGCAACCATCTACAACTATCTGACAGGAACAATGGGACTCAACAGAGCGGCTGCCTGCGGTGTAATGATCAAGATCAATGCCGAGAGCGCGATGAATCCGATCAATCTTCAGAACACATACAACAGCGCCTTCGGCCTGTCCGATTCTGAATACACCAACGCTGTCGACAAAGGCAAGGGCGCGTACAAGACAAAAAGCGGCGCGTCGAAAAACTTCAAAACTGACTCAGGCGGATACGGACTCTGCCAGTGGACATCATCCGGCAGAAAGACTAATCTCCTGAACAGAGCGATCAGCTCCGGCACTTCAATCGGAAACATCGGCATGCAGCTTGCTCATCTGAATGCGGAGCTTCAGAGCTACGGCAACGTATATACAACCCTGAAAGGCGTACCTAACAACGCGGCCGGTGCGTATATCGCGGCGGCTGAATTCTGTCTGTCCTTTGAGATTCCGGCTAACACCGTCAACACGGCAGCATCCAGAGGAAGGAACGTCCTGAGCAGTTACTGGAAGACTTACAGCGGTGCTGCAGCCAGCGCTTCGGGTACTTCGTTCATATCTCTCTGCGGATATGCTTATCCTACGAAGCTCAAGACCGGCAAGGGCATGGATGTTACAGGATACGCTGTTTCAAACTACAACATCACTTCCGTAACAGGCACCATCAAAAACAGCAGCGGAAAGGCACTGTACAGCAAAACACTCAAACCGAATACAACGGCTTATAAACTGAGCAACATGGACAACGACATGAAGTTCGGAAAGCTCGGGGCCGGTAACTATACCTACACCATTACCGCGACAGACTCTCTGGGCGGTACTGTAACAGCTTCACACAGCTTCAACGTTGCGTCCGGCAATACGCCTGCAAAGGCTCTCGGATTCGCCACCAAAGGAGCAGGCAGCACTGCTGCAGCGGCTCCCGCAGCGGCTTCTGTCAAGAAGGGTTATCCGGGACCTTTCCCTAAAATCCCTAAGAGAGGACATTTCAAGAAGGGCGATAAGGGAACGCAGGTCAAGAACCTTCAGAAGTTCCTGAAGTGGTATGGATACAGCATCAAAGTTGACGGTAAATGCGGCAAGAACACAATCAAGACTATCAAGAAGTTCCAGAAGGCAATGGGCATGAAAGCCACAGGACGCTTTGGCAAGAAGACACTTGCAAAAGCAAAAGCCGTGAAGAAATAACCACAGCACCGATCAATCAAATAAGCATTGAAGTCCAGCGGGATTTAAGGTATACTTAATCCCGCTGTGATACATTTAAATAACGTGGAAGCGTATCGAAGTGGTCATAACGAGCCGCACTCGAAATGCGGTTGTCCTCTGGGGCACGTGGGTTCGAATCCCACCGCTTCCGCCAAACAAAATCCCGCCATGTGCGGGATTAATGAAAAAGAGGCCTTTTGGCCTCTTTTCCTTTTGTGGCGCCCCCAGTCGGAATCGAACCAACAACGCATCCTTCGGAGGGATGTGTTATATCCATTTAACTATGAGGGCGTGCTGGTTAATTGTAAACGTCATATTCAAAAAAAGCAAATCAAATCTGCAAAATGTGTTATTATCATAGTGAACTTATTTCCGGGAATGAGGATTACTGAAATGACAAAGGGAATTGATTTAATAGTATTCGATCCGGCAGGCAATACGACTATAATGGTGCTCACGCCTGTTCCGAGAAGCGAATACGCGGAAACCGCCAAAAAGCTGCTCGAGATAGACTTTGACGAGCACTGCAGCTGGAGAGGAACTGCCTACGGCGAACAGGTGGCATACATCGTATCCGAAGATGAAAGCGGGCGAAACGAGCCGATCATGGAGATGTGCGGACTTGAATTCTGCGGCAACGCTTCAAGATCATTTGCCTATTACAGGGTATTGTTCCGCGGAGAAGGGGAAGAAACTGCCGACGGGAAGAAGAAGATAGAAGTCAGCGTCAGCGGCTGTCCGCATCCGCTTACAGCTGTTGTCGACGCGGAAGGGCGTGATTCCGTAATTCAGATGCCTCTGCCTGTCGACATTAAAATGATAGACACTTCACCTGTCGGAATCGAAGGAACATATCCGCTTGTTGTATTCGATGGAATTTCACACATTATCATTCCGGGTGTGGAACCGGAAGCAGAGACCTTCGACAGAATCAAGGAGTTCATATACAAAGATGTGGATCCTGAAATGGATGCTTTCGGCGTCATGTTCATAAACGAGGAAAAAGATCTGATGTCCCCTGTGGTTTACGTGAGGGATGTTGATACGACGTATTTCGAAGGCAGCTGTGGATCAGGAACTGCCGCCGCCGCTGTCGCAAAGGCAGCGGGAGAGGCCGATGGAACATTTGAATATGTATTCAGACAGCCCGACGGCACTTTGCACGCAACCGTAAAAAAGGAAGACGGAC